>PCVT01000022.1 GCA_002787075.1 Parcubacteria group bacterium CG11_big_fil_rev_8_21_14_0_20_41_14 | reverse complement strand
CATAATAGTTATTTTGACTTGGTTCATATTATTGTTTAGTATATACTGATTCTATGAATACGACAAATTTTGAAAAAAAAGGCAAGAGTGATATTACAGTAGCAATGGCAATGTCCGGGGGAGTGGATTCGTCTGTTTCTTGCGCGCTCTTGAAAGAGCAGGGCTACAAAGTCATCGGGTTTTTTATGAAGAATTGGGGCGACACCATGGGCCTGAAAATTTCTAATTGTCCATGGAAGCAAGATAGAGAGGACGCGATGCGTGTTGCTTCTAAACTTGATATTCCGTTTCATACGCTTGATTTTGAGAAAGAATATCAAAGCCAAGTGCTTGATTATTTTTTTGCGGAGTATGAAGCAGGACGAACGCCTAATCCTGATATTTTATGCAACAGCAAGATAAAATTTGGTGTGTTTTTGGATGAGGCAATGCGCTTGGGCGCGGATTATATAGCAACCGGGCATTATGCGCGCACCCAGGATATTGATGGCAAAGTCCAGCTTCTCAAAGGCGCGGATACAAACAAAGATCAATCATATTTTTTGTATCGCCTTAATCATCAGCAGTTATCTAAAGCCATGTTTCCAGTTGGCGAATATACCAAGCCGCATGTGCGCGAGCTAGCCAAAAAATTCAATTTGCCAAATCATAACAAGCGCGATTCCCAAGGCGTGTGCTTTATCGGCAAGCTGGACTTGAAAAAGTTCTTATCCCAAAAAATCAAAGACCACCCCGGAGATATTATTGATTCTTCCGGTCAAATTATCGGCAAGCATACTGGCCTGTTTTGGTACACCATAGGCCAGCGCAAAGGCATTAACATCGGCGGCACAGGGCCATATTATGTCATTAAAAAAGATCTTGATAAAAATGAACTAGTGGTATCAAATAATTCGGAAGATCAGGCATTGTTTTTGTCTAAAGTATTTATTTCAGATGTTTCTTGGATATCTGGGGAACCACCTGAGAATAGTAAGACGCTTGAGGCCAGAATTCGTTACCGCGAAAAATTAAGCCCTGTAACGCTTAAAAACAAGGAAAATGGGGTATTTGAGGTTAATTTCAGCGTTCCCCAATGGGCGGTCTGTAGTGGCCAATCAGTGGTGTTTTATGAGGCAGATGCGTGCTTGGGTGGGGGCATTATCAATGGCTAAACTAGCTTAGCCATTGAAATTTTAATAAAAAGTTAAGCCCGAACAAGTTACTGTTCGGGCTTTTGCGTTTACAGATGGATGTTTATCCTTCTACTTTTATTCCTTGAAACATTACACTGACTGATTCATCCATATGTATGTGGTTGATTGCCTTAGCAAGCAATCCAGATACTGTTAGGATTTTAATCTTTTTTGATTTTGGCTTTCCTTGAATAGTGACTGAATCAGTCATAATTAATTCTTCCAAACAGGAATTATCCAGATTTTCTATTGCATTTACTTCGTCATCAACAGCAAGGATTCCGTGTACAACAGATCCATACACTTTTGTAGCGCCTGCTTCCAGTGCTTCTTTACCAGCGTTATTAAGTGTGTTGATTGTTGCTGTCAAATCATCAATTATAGCTGTTTTTCCTTTTACCTTTCCAATAAAATGTTCTGCTTCAGTATGCTTATCGTTTTTTCGTTTTTTATCAACAATTCCGAGCAATGCTTTTAATAATTCCGCGTATGCGCTTGTCATCTTCGCATTGCCAACATCAGGCGATACTACGCTTTCTATTCCAAGAGATTTTAGATATTTTATTATTACTCCTATTGAATAGAGATGATCAAATGGAATATTAAAGAATCCTTGAATCTGGTTTGAATGCAAGTCAATCGCAAGTACTCTGTCTGTTCCAACAGCAGTAATCATATCAGCTATTACTTTAGCGCTGATTGGAACCCTTGGCTTGTCTTTTCTATCCTGTCTGCCATATCCATAATACGGCAATACAGCTGTTACGCGTTTTGCTGAAGAGCGTTTTGCCGCGTCAATAAGCAGAAGAAGCTCCATTAGCGCGTCATTTGGAGACAGTCCTTTTTTCATGTTTTCGCATATGGGTTGTATAACGAATACGTCGCATCCGCGTACATTTTCTTGGATTTCTATGCGAGTTTCTTTTCCTGAAAATTGTCCAACTAAAGCTTTTCCTAACTTTGTTTTCAGGGATTTGTGCGCGCAGATTTTTTTAGCGAGCGGACGATTGATGTTGCCAGTAAAGATTTTCAGATTTCCGTTCATTTTCTCTACTCCTTGTGTTTTATTTTGATTGTGAAAGATCAAAAAACCGCCCAAAATTATATGTGGCGGTTTATACATCTTGTTATCTCGTCCTCCTTGGACTTAGATTTATAGTTGTGTTTCATTATGCTTTTAGTATAGATCAATAATTTAGATATTGCAAATATGCTTAAATTTCGGTATCATCATACTATATGATAACAGCAACAGAACTGCGCGAAAAATATTTTGAATTTTTTAAGGAAAAGGGGCATGCGTTGATTCCTTCTGCTTCTTTAATTCCGGAAAATGATCCAACCGTGCTGTTCACAACAGCTGGCATGCATCCTTTAGTTCCTTATTTGATGGGAGAGAAACATCCTGAGGGAACGCGCTTGGTTGATGTGCAGAAATGCGTGCGCACCGGGGATATTGATGACGTAGGCGATAACACTCATCTCACGTTTTTTGAGATGCTTGGCAATTGGAGTTTGGGTGATTATTTCAAAAAAGAATCCATTGCCTGGAGCTGGGAATTTTTAACTGATAAAAAATGGCTTGGCATTGATCCAAACAGATTGTTCGTCACTGTGTATGAAGGCGATGAGGAAGTTGCCAAAGATGAAGAGTCAATTAAAATTTGGCAGGAGTGCTTTAAAAAAGCAGATATAGAGGCAGTCGTATGCGACAATGGCGCGACCCCCCCTAACCCCCCCTTGGCAAGGGGGGGAACAAGGATTTTTCCGCTTGGAAAAGAGGATAATTGGTGGGGTCCGGCCGGCAAAACAGGGCCATGTGGTCCAGATACTGAAATTTTTTATGATGTGGCAAAAGACGCGTGCTCTGATGCGTGTAAGCCAGGGTGTTCATGTGGCAAATATGTTGAAATCTGGAATAATGTGTTCATGGAATTCAACAAAAAAGATGATGGAACTTATGAGCCGCTTTCGCAGAAAAATGTTGATACTGGCATGGGTGTGGAGCGTACTGTTACAATCTTAAATGGATCAGATTGCGTGTTTGAGATGGATACGCTTAAACCGATTCAGGAAAAGGTGCGCGAATTGTCTAATATGCAAAATGAGCAGTCAGAGCGGGTTATTACTGACCATATCCGTTCAGCAGTTATGATAATATCTGATGGAGCTGTTCCGTCTAATTTAGATCAAGGATATGTGGTGCGCAAGCTTATCCGCAGAGCAATTCGTCATGGCCGGTTGATTGGCATCAAAGACATGTTCTGCGCAAAGATTGCCGAAAAAGTGATTGAGATTATGGGTAGCCAATATCCTGATGTGCAGAATAAGAAAGATTCTATTATTCAAGAGCTTAATCAGGAAGAAGAAAAATTTACTAAAACATTAGAACGTGGTTTAAAGCAATTCAAGGATTTGGTTTCTAAAGAAGGCATGTCAGATCAGGTCATCAGCGGTAAGGATGCGTTTGATTTGTTCCAGTCATTCGGATTCCCGCTTGAAATGACTAAAGAATTGGCCAAAGAGCAGAATCTTTCAGTTGATGACAAAGAATTTTACGAGGAATTTAATAAGCATCAGGAACTTTCTCGCACTGCGACTGAAGGCAGATTTAAAGGCGGGCTCGCTGATAATTCCGAAATGACCACCAAGTACCACACCGCGACTCATCTTCTGCACGCCGCGCTTCGTAAGGTGCTTGGCGAGCATGTTCAGCAAAAGGGGAGTAATATCACAGCAGAGCGATTGCGTTTCGATTTTTCCCATGGAGAAAAAATGACTGAAGAAGAAATTCGTCAAGTAGAAGATTTTGTCAACAACGCCATTGCGGCTGATCTTTCGGTTTCCTGCGAAGAAATGAGCGTTAGCGAAGCAAAAGCGCAGGGCGCTATGGGATTGTTTGAATCAAAATATGGGGACAAGGTGAAATTATATTCAATTGGTGATATTTCAAAAGAAATCTGCGGCGGCCCGCATGTGGAACGAACCGGCGATATGGGACATTTCAAAATCACAAAAGAGCAGGCATCTTCCGCTGGCGTGCGCAGGATTAAGGCAGTGCTGGAATAGAAAAAAAGGTGTCAGGAGTCTTTTTTATTGTAAAAAAAGAGGGCCAGTGATGAATATATCTTTAGGAGTAAACCAAGGGGGAGGTGCCGAAGCAATCCTGGTTATATCCTTTAGATTTTCATCACTGACCCACGCTTGGAAAGGGCTATTTGCTAACGCCTGGACTCCCATGAGTGAGGGAGCAGGCCAGCCTGCCGGAGCGCCCATCGGGCCTCTCGTGAGTTGGCGAGGCGCACGGTTTCTTGTGCGCTACTACTTGTGAGTTCGTCCGACCTATTTGTCGGAACGCCCACTTTTACTACGACGATTAATTCTTGCGGGTCCACGAAATCTTGTTCCATTATTTCTACCTCCATCTTTAACCGCGACCGTGGCTGTTCGCCTGTGTCGCGGAACGTGGGGGAGCTTAATTGCTCCCAAGGAGATGTTCTAGTAAGGGGAGAGGCACTAGTACATCTTTATTATTGCATGTACTTTTTGAAGTGGCTTTCAAATTCCGGAGTACTGCGGATTTGATATAATTTTTTTAGCGCTGTAATCCGCTGTATCCGAATTCCTTTGCAACGTTCTTGACCAAATTCTTCAGCAATGCGTCCAACCTCATTGCCAGATAAATTATTTGGCAATGTTAGAAGCCAGAATAGAAGTTCTTTGATTTCTTCTGGCTCTTGAGGAGGTCCAAGGCCGAAAGCATTTTCGTCAAGAATTCTTTGAGTGTCCGCCCCCGTTCGGTCGCTATGCATATTGTTACCTCTTTCTATAGTTTTGGGGGATTGTTTAACGAGCAATTTTGAAGATTCATAATAGCATAAAATTTCCCAAATGTCTAATTGCGTATCTTGGCTAAAATTAGCTATTTTTATGTATATGCTTGCACTTCTATTTTAGCATAGTTTATGGTAGAATGGAAACATTATTATGTCATTCATAGATAAAATTTTAGGCGACCCAGGAGATAAGCATATAAAGAAAAAGCTTAATCCTTTGGTTGAGAAAATCAATTCATTGGAAAAAGAGTTTCAGAGCAAATCAGATGACCAGCTTAAAGCAGTTACCGAAGAATTGCGTTCTGAATTAAAAAACGGAAAAACTCTAGACCAGATTTTACCGCGCGCGTTTGCCGCGGTTCGCGAGGCAGCAAAGCGCACTCTTGGCATGCGCCATTTTGACGTGCAGTTAATCGGAGGCATGGTATTGAATCAAGGCGATATCGCGGAAATGAGAACTGGAGAAGGAAAAACTTTGGTTGCTACTTTAGCAACCTATCTGAACGCTTTAGAAGGCAAAGGCGCGCATGTGGTTACAGTGAACGACTACCTTGCCCGCAGAGACGCGGTGTGGATGGCGCAAGTATATGATTTCCTTGGCTTGTCAGTGGGAGTTATTCAGCATGAGAAATCGTATTTGTATGATAATAGTGTCAAAGCAGCGTCTGATGAAATTGCGGATCCAGCAACACTAATGGTAGAAATTGATTATGATCATCTTCGCCCAGCATCCCGCAAAGAGGCATACCAGGCAGACATCACATACGGAACGAACAACGAATTTGGATTTGATTATCTGCGCGACAACATGGTTTCAAAAGTTGAGCAAATGGTGCAACGGCCTTTCAATTTCGCCATAGTGGACGAAGTTGACTCTATCCTTATAGACGAGGCCAGAACTCCGCTCATCATCAGCGCGCCTGATAATCGGCCAATTGATTTATATTACAAATACGCGAAGCTAGTAAAACAGCTTAAAGAAAATGAGGATTATAATATAGATGAAAAAATGCGTTCATCTACTTTGTCAGAGCAAGGCATAAAGAAAATGGAACAATGGCTTGGCGTGGAAAACATTTATACAGACGCTGGGTTAGACAGCGTGCATCATATAGAACAGGCCTTAAAAGCAAATACTTTGTTTGAAAAAGATAAAGATTATGTGGAGCAGGATAATGAAATCATTATTGTGGATGAATTTACAGGCCGCTTAATGCAAGGTCGAAGATATTCCGAGGGATTGCATCAGGCAATTGAAGCAAAAGAAGGAGTTGAGATAAAGCGCGAATCCCGAACTTTGGCAACCATCACATTTCAGAATTATTTCCGGCTTTATCCGAAGCTCGCCGGCATGACCGGAACCGCCAAAACCGAGGAAGAGGAATTCAGGCGCATCTATAATTTAGATGTGTACGTAATTCCAACCAACAAACCAATTGAGCGGTTAGACCATCAAGATAGGGTGTACAAATCCAGCAAAGGAAAATATGAGGCATTGGTGCGCGAGATCAAGAAAAGGCAAGATAAAGGACAGCCAGTTTTAGTAGGAACCATTTCCATTGAACAGAACGAAGAATTTTCCGAGATTTTACGGCACGCTGGGGTAAAGCACGAAATTTTGAACGCGAAAAACCATGAACGCGAAGCGGAAATCATCGCCCAAGCAGGAGCCAAGTCGTCCGTGACACTTGCCACGAACATGGCAGGACGCGGGGTTGACATTGTGCTCGGTGGCGCGCCATTTGATAAAGAACTAGCTGTTGAAGTGAAGCGTTTAGGAGGTTTGCATGTTTTAGGAACTGAGCGCCATGAGGCAAGGCGCATTGATAATCAGTTGCGCGGTCGGTCCGGCCGACAGGGAGATCCTGGCTCTTCCCAATTCTTTATTTCAGTGGAAGATGATTTAATGCGCATTTTCGGGTCAGACCGAATCAAAAACATGATGAACCGCTTGGGCGTTCCCGAAGACATGCCCATTGAAAACAAAATGGTATCCCGCGCCATAGAAAGCGCGCAGAAGAAAGTTGAGGGCAATAACTTTGACATTAGAAAGCATGTTGTCCAATATGATGATGTAATGAACATGCACCGCGAATCCATCT
>PCVT01000127.1 GCA_002787075.1 Parcubacteria group bacterium CG11_big_fil_rev_8_21_14_0_20_41_14 | reverse complement strand
GCGACAAATATTCCGTAGGAGCCTGTAAATTAAGGGATAAATGGGGCCGTTCGTGGTTGTAGAAGTCCAGGAATTGATTAACCCTTTGCTGGACAATATTTAAATCTTTTCTCTTGTATTTAACCCAGCCTAGGCATTCTTTCCTTAATGTTCGATTAAATGATTCAATATAGGATTGTTCGTTCTTTTTGTAAGGCCTGGCTGTCCTAATGCGACGGCAATATTGTTTAGCTTGGATATTCCAGTCAGCTTTGAATTCAGGCCCGCCATCCCGCTGCATCATCTCAGCGAATTTAAAGTAAGCCATTTGTTCTTTTAAAGCCAATGCTCCATCGGTTCCATTAAGGCCTGGCCTAATGACAACTTGGGCCTCCCTAGAAAAAATATCAATGCTGGTAAAGGCAAATAGCTCGCCAAAGTCCACGGTGTCATTTTGGATAACTTCCCTTTGTTTAACTGCCTTGGGCACAGGGCCCCTAGCCTCATTTTTCTTCCATTTTGAGCGTAATTGGTACTTTTCTCCCAGGATGTGGTAAATAGTGGCTACTGATATGGTAGTGCCATAATTCTTTTTTAGCCAGTATTTGATTTTCTCGCCGCAACAATGATGATATTTTTCCCTGATGGCATATATTCTAGCCTTGATAATCGGATCAGTCTTTCTTTTCTGCCGGTGTCCTTTCTTGGAGGCCTTGTAGCGCCTGAGATATTCCTGAATGCCTAATAGATTAATCTTGCACAGCCAACGATAGACTGTGGCTCGATGCTTATTTAAACGACTGGCAATTTCATCGGCCTTAATTCCTGAGCGAGATAATTCCCAGGCCAGTTCAATAATGGAAATGTTCTGCATAGGGCAAATGATAGATTAGTTAGTAGTTTCTTACATTCTACCATTTGTCGCATATTTAATTAGAATTGTGCGGGGTAGACGCATGGGTAATCTCAACAAGTTGGAACAGGATTTAACATTTTAGTTAATAATCATTGGGTTGAAATGAAGGTTTTCGGTGAGGAAAATCTGAGGCAGAATCCCCCCATGTATTCATCGAATTTTTCCTTAGTGATATTGTGGCACACTCTTTCTGGCAAAAGTCCTGAAAAGACCAAGCATTCCTTAAATTTCTGAAGTTAAGGAAAACTCTCATTTAGAGGGCATATCCTTTTTGTGAGTCACCGGTCACCAGCCCGACCATTTGAATATTACAATTTGGTTAAGGCAGTCGTCCGCCGAATCGGCGGACTTTGCCATAAAGAAAAAAGAGGGCTCAAATTGAGCCCTCTTTTAGATATTATAGGTGATTATGCTCCAAACCAAATTTCTTCCACGGCGTTGATCAGCGAGTCGGAAGCATCGTAATCAGCCTGCAGCTGTTCTGGCCAGTTTTCTGCAGTCAGATCAACCTGCGGCGCAACGCCGCGGCCTTCAATGGGTTGCTGGGTTTCGCCTAAAGAGAGATGGTGGACCAAAAAGAGGGAATAATTTCTTTGCGGGTCAATTTGGTTATCCAGTTCAAAAATTCGTTCAATGGTGCCCCAGCCTTTGGTGG
>PCVT01000201.1 GCA_002787075.1 Parcubacteria group bacterium CG11_big_fil_rev_8_21_14_0_20_41_14 | reverse complement strand
AAAACAGCCAGTTGGTGCAATATGCTCGCGGACTTTTATGTCCCAAATAAAATACAGCTAGTTCGCAATTTCGGCTGGCAGTGGCACGGATGGCATATTGCATATTTCTTTGTTGCCAATGTCAACACGGATGATGACGGTCGTCTCAATGTGAATGTCAATCGGCGCGAGAACGACAACATCTGGAATGCCGAGAATCGCAATCGCATCGTCCTTCCGAAACTTGCTGTTTCTCCTGCTTATTTAGCAGGAGTTTTCTTTTGCAGTCCTTTTTTCCATCCTCCAAGCATTCGCCCTGTTTCGTTTAATTGTTCTGACAAATTAATATACTTGTCTTGAGAAATACATTTATTTTCCCATGCAAGCTGGAGAAAAAGTTTTATGCCATCTAGTTTCGCGATAGCAATAGTAAGTTGTTCAATTTTTTTCTCTGGCGTCAGATACAGGGAAATAAAAATTGACTCAAGAAGCGCGAGAAAATAGTGTTCAATTTTTGCTCCAAGCGAATATCGGCGCACTCTTGGAAAGTCGTTTAATATATTGAACCAAAGCGAATATGCGTTTTTCGCTTTTACCAATATTGATGGTATTTGAGGGGGGGGGTAGCATATAATTAAGGTTTTAATAATGAAATACAGCAAGCAGTATAATGATATCATAACCGTTAAAAATTTGCTTCGCGCTTGGGAAGAATTTTTGCACGGCAAGCGCAAGAAAAAGGATGTTATATTGTTTCAAGCAAACTTGATGGATAATATCTTTGCGCTTTATGATGAATTAGTGGGTAAAATATATCGCCATGGTGGTTATAAATGTTTTAAGATTTCTGATCCAAAGCCAAGAATCATTCACAAAGCCAAAGTGCGGGACCGCCTGGTGCATCATTTGTTATATCAAGAATTATACCCATTTTTTGATAGGCAATTTATTTTTGGTTCGTATTCGTGCCGTTTAAATAAGGGAACGCATAGAGCAATGCGCGAATTCGTTAGAATAGAGCGAAAAGCATCGCAGAACAATACTCATAATTTTTAGAAGATAGATTGAGATTATCTTTACATCCGGACAAAGTTTTCATCAAGACATTTTCGTCTGGCGTTGATTTTCTTGGATGGGCGCATTTTCCTCATCATCGCGTTTTGAGGACAGCAACAAAAAAGAGAATGATGCGGCGCATCAAAAAGCATTCCGCAAAAGAAACATTGCAGTCGTATTTAGGCATGCTTAGGCATGGCAATGCTTTTGAATTGCAAAATCAGGCGGTAAGCCAGTATTTACTGAACAAAAACGCGTATAATCAATAATCATGCTTCCACATCTTCTGTGCATATTCTGTGGAACGCGTGTGCGTTCCTTTTTTTGTTGGCTTGGGGTAGTATTATAAAAAGGAAGCAGATGCTGAAACAAGTTCAGCATGACGAACTAATATGAAACTATCATGTACTCAAGAAAATTTGGCGCGCGCTTTGGCGCAGGTGTGCCCGGTCGCGACAAAGGGGGGTACGCTTCCGATTCTATCTAATATCCTTCTTGAAGCAAAAGAGGGTGCTTTGCGAATTAGCGCCACTAATCTTGAAATAGGAATTAGCGCGATAGTGCGTGGCAAGATTATAGAAGAAGGAACTTTTACTGTAAATGGCAGGTTGTTTTTTGATTATGTTAATTTACTT
>PCVT01000194.1 GCA_002787075.1 Parcubacteria group bacterium CG11_big_fil_rev_8_21_14_0_20_41_14 | reverse complement strand
GGATTGCTTCAAGATTATGAACAGAAAACCGGAAACGAAATATCAGTCGCGATTGTACAGCAACTAGGGGATGAAACAGTGGAAACATACGCGGTTCAACTATACAAAGAATGGGGAATCGGAAAAAAGGGCCAAGACAATGGAGCTTTATTTTTGGTTTCAGTAACAGATAGGCAAATGCGGATTGAGACAGGATATGGCTTAGAGCCGGATTTAACTGACATAGAATCAAAGCGCATTGTGTCAAATGTGGTGCCTCCGTATTTTCAGGCAGGGGACTGGGACGAGGGAGTGCGCGCCGCAGTTGTTGGAATGATAAGCGCGATTGGCCGGGATTATGCTCCATCCGCGAATGTGGCGCGCGACCCTGCTGTTCACGCGCAATCCGAGTTTAACATTGGAGATTATTTTTGGCTTTTGATTTTCGTCTTTATATGGTTTGGCTCAATTTTCGCGCGGTCCCGCTCTTGGTGGGCAGGAGGAGTTGTTGGAGCTGTGGCTGGCGTGATTGTAGGATTCGCGTCTGGGGCATGGTATTGGTTGCCAGTGTTTATTGTATTTGGCCTTGTGTTTGATTATTTAGTTTCCACAAAATATCGGGATACTTTTATAAAAGGAAATCACGGCAATATAATGTGGCCTTTATTATTCTTGATGGGCGGCAGGCCAGGCAGAAGATGGGACAAGCCCGGCGGAGGTTTTGGCGGTTTTGGGGGCGGAATCTCCGGCGGAGGAGGCGCAAGCGGGAGATGGTAAAATACAGGCAACAAATATAAAGCAGCGAGTTAAGTATTGCCTTGTTTTTTTTGGGTTGAATTTTTTATATTTTTTTGATATTGTTAAGGTAGAAATAAGGAGGGAAATTGCCCTTTGACAATTCAAAAATTTCACCTTTGAAAGGGGGTGGCTGAAATGGCAATAGCCACAATGCGGTCTGCCAAAGAAAATTCGTGTTTATTGGCGGATTATTTTAGAGACATTGCAAAATCCAGGCCGCTCTCTCGTGAACGCGAGGTTGAGTTGGCTGAAAGGATTCAGAAAGGCGATATCAACGCGCGTGATGAATTGATTAATGCTAATTTGCGATTTGTGGTGGATGTGGCAAAGAAGCATCAGAATCGCGGACTTGAATTGCTGGATTTGATTTCAGCAGGCAACCTTGGCCTGATTACGGCGGCTGAGCGATTTGACGGCGCAAATGGATATAAATTTATATCCTATGCAGTTTGGTGGATTCGCCAAAGCATCCTGCAAGCCATTGCGAACGAGTCGCGCACTGTGCGCTTGCCGATCAATCGTGTCGAGATGCTTTGTAAAATTTCAAAAACGGCTCATCTTCTGTTGCGGCAGAGAGGAGAGGAAGAACCTACCGCTGAAGAATTGGCAGAGGAACTTGGTCTGCCGCTTGAGGAGGTAAAAGAAATATTAATGGCAGGCAAGTCAACGCGTTCATTGGACGAGACATTCAAAGAGGACGAGGACCGTTCTCTTTTGAATATTTTGGCTGATGAAAGCCAAGAGCCGCCGGATGAGGCGGTGTTGCGTCTTGATCTTCGCGAGAGTATTGACAAAGTTCTTTCTTCTTTGGATAACAGGGATAGAGAGATCATTGTTTTGTATTTTGGTTTGGATGCTGAAGATTCAATGACTCTTGAG
>PCVT01000204.1 GCA_002787075.1 Parcubacteria group bacterium CG11_big_fil_rev_8_21_14_0_20_41_14 | reverse complement strand
AAAGAGATCGAACACATGATGCCTCCAGAATTTCTGGAAAATCAGAAGATCATAGATAGAGACAATTACAGAATTTCCAAAATGAAGAAAGGTATTGAGCACTTTGCTATAATCCAAAAAGATGGGCAACAGTTTATGTTTGATCCTGTGGAACGTATTCCAACCGATATAAAAAATATTAGGGACCTTGTTCAGAAAATTTTTGAAGCCTACAAAACTAAAAAACCACTCTAGTTTCTTAACTGTAGGTAAGATTTTTTAGTCTTACCAACCTTTCTCTGGGTGATTCTCTATTCTATCGTCACCACACCCTTCGTAATTTTCACTTTCGATTTAAAACACCCCATCAGCTCACGCTTCTCCTCGTTTGTACCTTCCCTTAGAATATATTGTGCATAGGTCTTTGAATCTATTTCCTTGTATGTTTCTTTTGGACTATTCATGCCGAGTACTTTCTTTTGAAACTTGTTCATTCGCTTTAGCTCCTCATCAAATTTGTGTTTGATATTGAGATTGTTGAAGTCTATCTGGTCCAGCACTTTTAAAAGCTGGTCAACCAATTCTTCTTCACGAAGGTATTGGCATTTGCAATGTCGGTCTTTTGATCTTCCGCATCCGTAGTAGATGTACTTTGCAACCGTACCGTCTTTGAGTTGTTTATATTTCTCCTCAGCACTGATACCCGATCCACATAATCCACATATCATAAGCTTGGTGAAGGCAAACTCGTGGCTTTGACGCACTATATTATCGCGTTTCAGTTGCTCTTGAGCTCTGTCATATAAATCTTTTGATATTATCGGCTCATGTTTTCCCGTATACCAGTTCCCTGATTTTTTGGGATATTCAAAAACTCCGTAATAAATCGGGTTAGTTAGTGTGCGGTAAATATTGCTCAGTGCCATATTATGATTGCCTACTGATTTGAAATTTATCTCAAATTTTAGCCAGTGGTAGATTTTCCTCCCAGACAATTTATCATCAGCCATCTTCTCAAACATTTTCCTTACTACCGGAGCCCGCTCTGGGTCGATAATAATCTGACACTTTTTATCCATCAGTTTTTGATTGAGATATCCGACAGGTGCCACTCCGGGCCACAGTCCCATCTCAACTCTCGCTCGCAATCCTCGCTTCACATTCACTCCTCTATTGTCATTCTCCAGTTTTGCCTGCGAGCCGAGAATCATCAGTAGGAATTTCTCATTTGGATTATTCCTGAAACTTTGTCCGTATGTGCGAATTTCTTGAAGCATTCCCGCATCCATTAAGTCGACAATCTTTCCAAGGTCACCAGCGTTTCTTGAGATACGATCTGGTGCCCATGTCAGTATTCCGTTGAATTTACCCTGTCGTATTTCCTCAACAATCTCATTGAAGATTGGGCGTTGGCCAGTCTCCTTTGCAGAATGCGATTCTCGCTTCATGCAGACGACCTCCAAACCCTCGCGTTCTGCCAGTTGAAGCATCTCCTTAATTTGTGAGTCTATGGATAGAATTTGCCTTTCCTCTGATTCCGTACTTTTTCTCGCATAAAGGCAGTATTTTACCTTTACGGGGTCTTGTATTTCCTTTACCAGAGACCCCACTGGCGCTTGTGTCATATTGTTCATATACCTACATTGATGACGCAACCCTCCTAAGGAGTCCAGAGCGTCCCGAGTAGGTAAGAAGTTGATAACTTAAATC
>PCVT01000218.1 GCA_002787075.1 Parcubacteria group bacterium CG11_big_fil_rev_8_21_14_0_20_41_14 | reverse complement strand
GGAAACGTATTTTATTTTAGGGTAAAGCGATTTAAGCAAAGTGCTTTTGCCCGACTGGCGCGGACCGACCACGGCCACCAGCGGCATTTGTCGAAACAATTTTTTAATCGTTCGCTCCAAATCTCTTTTAATCATGTCTTCAGTTTACCCCTTTTGTCCAAATTGTCAATCCCATTAACAATTTGTCTAAGCCAAGCCCTTCTGAAATTTTCCCCAAATTTCTGCTAGGATTAAAGCATGGCCAGCCCGGATCCTAAACGCCAGCAACAATCCCAACAACAACAAGTTCCGCCGGAATATAAACCGTTTGAGGAAGAGTCCAAGAAAAAACGCCAGGATTTTAACTGGTCTAATCGCCAACACGTCGAAGACTGGCTCAATGGCTTAAAACCGGGGTTTGAAAATTATCTACGCGAAAAACATAAAGAGGCCATTTATTCCAATTTGGCTTTTACCCAACACTTATATAGCTATCTGACGTTATACCAAGGTGAAATTGTCGGCGAATATCTCTCCGAAGGCGCTATGGAAATGATGTTTTCTGCCCTCGGGCCAATCGGCAACCTCTGGCGCTCGGCTTACCACAAAAACATTTCCTGGAAAATGGCCTGGATGATGAATCCTGTTAACCCCAATGCTGTTTATTATTATTTACAATCCCTCCCTCAAAGAAAAGCTTTTGAAATAGCCATGCTGCCGATCAAAGGCGCTATGGCTATTATGGCTAAAGGCGGCGGCCCATTTACCGAAACCACCTATACCGACTTCAACGGTAAAGTTAAAAAAGAATACCTATTTACCCCGTTAGTCCAAGCGACTAAAGTGGCCCACTCTCTGGCTGATGGCTTAGACAAATTAAGCGGTTTCTCCACCAATACTTTTGATCATACCTCCCCTCAAGAAAAGAAAACCTGGAACGAGGATAACTCCAAATGGAAGCAAGATATTAATCAAGTTAATCAAGGGCTAAAAACCGCCTTAGAAAATTTAGCCGCAGCCAAAAAATCAGGCAACAAACAAGGAGTTAGTGGCGCCTATAAAGATATTGATAAATTTCTAAAAAAGTACAACGGCTCGATTTTCCGGAAATCCTTAGGCAATACCGCCCGGCGCCTGCGCTCAACCGAGCGCGACCCAATTTCCTATATTCTGTCTTTGCTCGGCGGCGCCATTTGGGATTTTCTATCCTTTTTTACCCTAAACTTGGCAAAAACCATCGCCGGCAAAGCCCTTAATCTGATTCCCGGAGTCAAGGTGTTAAATGCCCAAATTACTAAATTTATCACCAGTGATAAATTCCTGACCAATACCGCGGTGGGCGGCTCCTCTCTTCGATCAATTATTCAGGGGACTTTTTCGCCGGCTACCGCCTCTTTTGGTTATACCGGCTACCGCGGTTTCAGTTCACTTTTCCCCAACGCCTCGGTTAACCAATTAATGAATCCGTTTACCGGAGAAATTCTTGCTTTTACTGTTAATCCAGCTGGATTAATCGGCGGGGCCGCCACTTTATCTGCCGGTATTTTCTACAACGTGGCCTTAAAAATGGCTGCCACCTCTAATTATTACTGGACTAGCACATATCAATCCTATCTTGAGGCAACTACTCTTAAGGGTGGCTGGGCTTTAGACGAGGGTGCCACCTGGGGCAAGGACATGATTGCCAAAAATTATTACA
>PCVT01000081.1 GCA_002787075.1 Parcubacteria group bacterium CG11_big_fil_rev_8_21_14_0_20_41_14 | reverse complement strand
GCTTGCTTTACCTGCTCAGCTTCAATGATCTTGATCGAGGACGGGGAAAGATCGAGTCCGAAATGGGCAGCCATTTATCTTAAGAATTTAGAATATAGAATCAAGGACTAACTCTTAGCCCTCATTTTTCATAGTAACATAAATCGGATCTTCAAGAAAAGACTTGCTCCGAACCTTGCTCGTCCTCGTGTCATCCTGAACCGGCTGATAGCCGATATTCAGGATCCCAAGCGTTTCTACAAGAGATGCTGAACGGTAGGCTTTCTGCCTCTTCACCATGACATAACCCATTTCGAGTATTCCGATCCCGGAGCGGTTTACTCGAGACGAACCGGGAATAACCATAAATCCATGTAGTATTTTCTGTCATTCCTCTCCCGGTGTAACACCGGGAGAGGAATCTGCCGCCTTTGACGCGTTAACAATGTAGCAATGAAACAATGGATTTCTTTGCATGAATAAGTTAAGATACATTTGCGACATTAGTCGCAATGGATCATTACGCTAAAGCCTACCCTATTTTTAGTAGAATACGTGGTTTGAGGAGGTATTTATCTATGCTCCCAAGCCTAAGAAGATTTGATCGAAGCGAGATTGCCAAGGAGCGTCTCAAGATTATTAACTTTTACCGGCAGTACGGTGAGGTAGCTACCAAACAAGCCTTTGGGGCTGACAGAAAGGTCGTCAGCCGTTGGCACCAGCGGTTGGTTAAAGCCCAGGGCAGGCTCTTGGCCCTGGTGCCTAGTTCCACCCGGCCTCACCGGACCAGAATCCCAATGACTGATCCCAGAATCATCGCTTGGATCAGGCAAGAACGGGAAGCCCATCCCCGGATCGGCAAAGAAAAGCTCAAACCTGACCTGGATGAGTATTGCCGGAAATTAGGGATGCCAACTGTCTCAACCTCCACCATTGGCAATATCATCAAAAGAAACAAGTTCTTTTACCAGAGGCCAAATCACAAGGTATACCATAACCCTGACTCTGCCTGGGCCAGAAAAGCCGTCAATAAAAAGAAACGCCTGCGGATCAAGCACTCACCCCAACCGGAAACCTATGGCCATGTTCTCTCCGACACGGTGGAAAAGGTCATTGGGGAAATGAAGCGCTACTTTATGAGTGCGGTTGATGCCAAACTAAAGTTTGCCTTAACCTTGGAGTATCCGAGAATCACTGCCAGCAACATGAAGGATTTCTACCAGCGCTTCAAGGCAGTTTATCCGACAACGATCAGAGTTTGGCAGTCGGACAATGGGGGAGAGAATTTGGGAGTCTTTGATCAAGAATTAGAAAAAGATGGTATTCCCCACCTGTTCATCTACCCCAGGTGCCCCCAAATTGATACCTTTATCGAGCGCTACAATCGCACGATCCAAGAAGAGTTCCTAGACTATCACTTAGATGAATTGATCGATATTAACCAAGGCAATCAACTTTTAACGGAGTGGAACATTTATTACAATACCAAAAGGAGACATCATAGTTTGGGCCTTAAAAGTCCGCTTAATTACTTAATTGACAATGGAGGCATGTCGCAAATGTCCTTGACTTATACAGTTCGAGAATCATCCCATCATCTCCTGATATAATGGGGTCAGGCCTGTGAGGAAGAGGAGGAGTCGCCTAGTGGCTATGGCAGCGGTTTGCTAAACCGCGACCCGCATAGGGTCTCGTGAGTTC
>PCVT01000047.1 GCA_002787075.1 Parcubacteria group bacterium CG11_big_fil_rev_8_21_14_0_20_41_14 | reverse complement strand
GAGCGCCATCCCCGATTCGCCGGAAAATCCATTTCTGTGGGCGCTTTACGAAAAAATTCGGACTGATTTTCAAAGGTAGCGCGGCGAGTGCCCCCACCCACTCGCAGCGCCATCTTCACGCTCGGCCTTCGGCCTCGCTTATGTTTCGCGCGCGCGATTTTTGCTCGGCGTTAGCCGAGCAATCAGGTTTTAACACCCTTCACGAACCTTTGGTCATGATAATACCGTACGTACGATTCAAGACAAAACTTTGCGTAATCAACAACTGACGATGGTCTTTCAAATCCAGTTGGCGATTGCCTCCGCTTTGAGAGATTAATTCCTGCCGCCCAAGCATATCTCTCATGAAATAATCTTACACCAAGATCAACATTGTGACTTTCTTTCCTTGCCTCACCCAACGTTGTTCTTTCAACTTCATCCGATTTTATTTGTTTACGCCATCTTTCTGGAATAGCTGCTGCCAACACATTTGCGTATCGAATTATTCCAGCATATTCAGGGAGATTGTCTCCGCTCAAAGAAATTCCGGCTTGAAACAATTTGGTATCTGCCTCCTCATCCATCAGAATTGCGTGACCAAGTTCATGATCGACGCCAGCAATATGTTTTTGATCGTCTTCTAGTTCATAAGGTTGAACACCAATAACATAGAAATTGTCGTCTCTTCCGTTCATTTTTGGGTCGTGTGCATAAAATCCTGTACTTGAACCTGTAAAATAACATGGTCTGGTACGAGTAGTTTGTGTTAAGTTGATTCGTTTCGGCCTTCCTTTTTTATCTTTAAATTCAAAATGTGCTAGATACAAAGGAACCGTCACTGGCCACCCGTAGCGTTTAAAAGTATATGTCTGATCAACCTTTTCAAATACCAATCGACTATCCTGCCACGGTATTTGGGGTGGTAAGGGAATATCTTCTGATTCATCAATTGAAATTTCGACAATTGAAGAAACAGGCTCTCCCTCTATAGTTGCAACCTGTTTTTTTGGCCCGTGTTCTGTATATCCACCTTCAATCCCCATGCGCTTATTATACAAAAAATAACTATTAATTTCAGGACAAAATTTACTATTGCCAATAACTAAGAAAATCTGCAATAATATATTCGGAGTCAGCATTGTAGAAATTGCTTTTTTTGATGGCGCAATCGGACAACAGAAAGCAATTTCTTGTTGACTCCACCGGTTGCGCCTTTAAAGTTTTAAGACAAGTTATTTAAAATTTTTGCGTTTTTCTTTAATGGATGTTAGAATTAATTTATTATGAAGCAGTCTAAAACAAAAAAAATAACCATGGAAATCGCCGTGAACGACCCTAAAAATAAAGGGTATCATTTAATCGTTGTTTCAGGAAAATTGTTTAAAGCAAAGACCGGTGAAGGAGCATTAAAAATGCTAGAAGAAGTGGATAAAAAATTTCCCAAAGCGACACCGGAGATAACCTATATCCCCAAAGCCCAAAGCTTGATTTTATGGATTTAGTTTTCCCCTATCAAAAAGAGAAATCGGATCTTTTAGGAATAATCTACCGTCCGATGGCTTCGGTAAGTTTTCACTCAAAAAATAACAAATGGGTTCCTGTTCGCATGATTGTTGATTCTGGAGCTGATTACACGTTGTTGCCCCGTTATGTTGCAAAACGTTTACAGATTGATCTTGAAAAAGATTGCCAACAAATCACAACTCATGGTGTTGGAGGTGAAAGTTATGTCTATTTTTTACCTAAAATACGAGCCAGATTGGGAAAGTGGGAAAGAAACATTCCGCTGGGATTTTTAGATGGCGATGATGTCCCGCCTCTTTTGGGAAGACATTTATTTATGGAAATGTTTGAAACATTATTCTCCTCAAATCACACTGTTTCTTTTTCCTGTAAATAATTCCCCTGTGTTGGCGAGCGCCATCCCCGAT
>PCVT01000096.1 GCA_002787075.1 Parcubacteria group bacterium CG11_big_fil_rev_8_21_14_0_20_41_14 | reverse complement strand
GCAAACACACAAAAGATCCGTATCAAAGCAGACGACACGGACGCGGCAAACAACCTTGGTTACGGCACCTCGAGTACCTTTACTCTGGATACGACCCCCACTGTTGTAACTGCCACCATAGACTCCTCCGCTACAACCGACACCATCACCATTACTGCTACCGAATCCTCCACCCCCGAGTACCGCCTCTGCAATGCAACATGCACAAGCGAAACATGGACGGCAATTACTTCAGGAGTAGAAACACCAGTAAGCTACACACTGACAGGTACACCGTCTGCAGAGACGGTGTACCTGGAAGTCCGTGATGCTTTTGGCAACACCACCGCCCAAACCTTGGCCGCCCCAGCTCTCCCCGCGAACTTTGACTACAAAGACGTGTCTAATACTTCATCAAATGCCTACTGGGAGTTCCTCAGTTGGGGAGTAAACACCAATGTATCGGGAGCAACCTTCGCATCCTACAAGATCTACCACTCTACTGACGGTTCTTCGTATTCACTTCTCAATACCATCACTGACCCCAACCTCAACTATTACCGCCACGAGATTACAACCGCTACCTCAAGTTCCCAGTATTACAAAATCACCACCACCGACACCGACGGAGATATTTCAAATTACACCCCAGTTCTCTCTGACATCCCCAACGGACAAGGGGGAGCAGACACCACTGCTCCAACCATTTCACTGATTGCCGTTCCCGAAGCAAACCTCCGCAACACCTCTGCGCAAATCACCTTTACCACCGATGAGCTTTCTACATCACAAATCCTCTACGGTACCACCCTTGCCTCTAGTTGCGACTTTGGCACCAATCAACCAAGTCCTTCCTACGCCACCTCCCACAGTGTCTACCTTTCAAATCTTGCGGCCAACACCCTCTACTACTTCTGCGTAAAAGCAACTGACGTGGCAGGGAATGTGAGCCAACCCGTAGACGGAGGCAACTTTACCACTGTAGGCGGTCCTGTCATTACCACCATTACCACTTCGAACCTCACCGACGTTGGCGCCACTGTAGTCTGGAACACTTCCACATCCTCTGACTCATACGTCTACTACTCCACCAGCGACACACTCGCAAGTCCAAGCACAGCAGGAAGCGCAACGATGGTCGCCCAGTCCTCCATTGTTGGCTCTTACCCTCACCAAGTAAATCTCTCAGGTCTTGTCGCTGGGACACGTTACTACTACTATGTAACGTCGACCGATATTCTCGGCAACATATCCACAGACAACAACAACGGGGCATACTACAGCTTTGTTACAACCTTGGACACCACCCCACCAGTCATTTCAGACATTGTAACTCCCGTTACTTCCTCAAACGCCATTGTCATTGTCTGGACGACCGACGAGCCCGCAACATCACAAGTCCTATGGGGGACCACACTCGGTGACCGCACCAAGTACACCACCACCGACAATACCAAGTCCATCTACCATGTGGCTACACTCTCTTCCGCAACCACGAATGCAGGGACTGCAGGTGGTACAAATGAACTTACTCCAAGCAGTACCTACTACTATGTCGTGAAGTCTGATGACGTGGCAGGGAATACCACCACCTCTGACGAGCAGAGTGTTACCACTCCTGCAACAGGGGCAGTAACCATTACGAACATTGTTGTGGTGCGCGCGTCTAGCGACCCTGTTACAGACACAACAGCGCCATCAATTTCGAATGTGGTTGTGAGCGACATCACGCC
>PCVT01000053.1 GCA_002787075.1 Parcubacteria group bacterium CG11_big_fil_rev_8_21_14_0_20_41_14 | reverse complement strand
ATTGTGCGATAGTTAGATTAATTAATGGTTCGACCTGTTTCTATTCTACCGCAGAATCTATAGGTTTTATAGCATTATGAAAACACAAACATGGAAAAAAGTATTTAAGTGGTCAATTATAACCTTTATTTTGTGGTGGATAATATGGTTTGGGTTATGGGTTTTAAATCATTATTTTCCGGAAGTATCTGATATGTATTCAATAACATCCGGAGTAACTGATTTGGCTTGTTCGGATAATCCTTGTACTCCTGATTCTATCATTATTACAGAGCAAATAGGGGAATTAACATTGTTTGAAATAATAAATTTAATTACAGGATTGCTGGTAATTTTGTCAGCATTTATTTTTTTTATAAGTGGTGTTGTTGTTTTTGTGAAACACTGGAGGGGTAAAAATAATATGCCATACGACCCCTTGGGCCACATCAAAATATCAGTATCAGACATTGCAAAAAGCAAGGAGTTTTATAGTGGATTGTTCCAAAAAATAAAGTACAGGCAAGTTGTTAATGAAAAGGATTGTTCTGCATGGGTAAGCGCGCAAGAGCTTGGATTTTGAATTGAAGAATCAGAAAAAGGCGCATATACGTTTGACGCGCCAGGATTGCATCATATTTGTTTTAAAGCGCGCTCAAAAGCACAAGTAGATAATTTGTACACAGAATATCTTTTAAAAAACAAAATACATATATTTGATAAGCCAGCCACATATCCGGAATACACGCCAAATTATTATGCTGTCTTTTTCGCTGATCCTGACGGCATAAAGCTGGAGTTTGCGTGTTATTAAATAAAATACATAATAGGGCAATTTTTGTTACCAATTTCCCCAAAAATCGTATATAATAGATAGAGTAACAATTAACTAAATTTTATGCAGAAGAAATATGTATTTTTCGCGATTATGCTTGTTGGTGTTTTAGTATTATCAGGATGCACAAACAAATCTGACAAAAACGAAGAAATGGGATTAGAACAGCCAGAGGATCAGAAATTTGAATATGATTATGCTGATGTTCGTAAATATTTGACAGACCATATCAGCGAATACGCGCCTGAAGATCCAGTTCTTGGAGGCACCTGGTATGTCACTGACATTCGGTTTGAGGAGAATAAAAACCGGGCTTTAATTGATTATGAAGACGGGCATATCGCTGTAAAAGCAATTGTTGATTATCGCATAGAATCAAACAATACAGTATGGGTAAGCGCTATTCCGGCGTATTTTGATGATCGTGAACCTGTTAAGGTAAAAGTCGGGGATAGATTCGCGATTGCATTATCCGCAAATCCATCAACTGGATTCAGCTGGATTGGCGAGGACGCGGAGAATTCATCTCGTCCGCTTTCGCGCATGGAATCAGGATTCATCTCCGACGCCAGCGAACAGGATATCGCGCTTAGCATGACAGGAATCGGAGGAATAAATTATATTATTTATGATGCAGTAAATTCAGGCGCCGAAAAAATCAAACTCACATACCAGCGACCATGGGAAAGCGTACAGCCATTAGAGACAAAAATATTTAATGTAACTGTTGAATAATGTGCTGGTCACGGGATTGCCGCGGTCGTGATTACACTCCCTCGCAATGACATATAGATTTGTGATACACTGATAATATTAGGACTTACGCGTTTGCGTAAAATTAGTTGATAACTTTGTTTTTACATATACTTTGTGAGAAAATGCCTATACCGGGTTTTGAGACCCGGAAAAACA
>PCVT01000007.1:9757-9938 GCA_002787075.1 Parcubacteria group bacterium CG11_big_fil_rev_8_21_14_0_20_41_14 | reverse complement strand
CCCAGAATCCCCACGTCCCAAACGTGGTGCCTTAGCCAATTAGGCCATGCCCCGAAAAATGGTGCCGAGAGGGTGAGTCGAACACCCGACGCAAGGCTCTTCCGAACCTGTTATTTTCTTGGATTACTCCAAGGATCGGACTATATCATCACCCCTTTTAAAAAAGGGGGCTAGGCGCTTC
>PCVT01000007.1:0-9704 GCA_002787075.1 Parcubacteria group bacterium CG11_big_fil_rev_8_21_14_0_20_41_14 | reverse complement strand
AGTCTCTACACCTTCCGCGCATATGCGTGGCTTGGCTCGGGATTGCCCTTATTAGGGTTTCCCCGAATTCACCTAGTTTTCATAACCCATTGCTGGATTATGGCCCAAAGATTTAGGCCTTCGCTCTACCGCTGAGCTACCTCGGCTTGAATTGTTAATCTTCCTGGTGGGTCCGACAGGAATCGAACCTGTGACCTCGTCGATGTCAACGACGCGCTCTAACCAACTGAGCTACGAACCCTTGGTGGGCGATCGAGGACTCGAACCTCGGACCTCGTCATTATCAGTGACGCGCTCTAACCAGCTGAGCTAATCGCCCTTGTTATACTCCGATAGAATAGCAAAAATTTAAGAATATTTCAATAGAAACAAGAAACAGCCAGCCGATACGGCTGGCTGTTTTTGATAGCATAAGCAATTATATGGTTGCAAAACGTCCGCCAATTGTATGTGACACACCTAAACGTATTACAGTGACAAAAGACAATTCCCCTTTTTTTGAAACATGCAGAGGCGACGCATGTGCTGTATTTTGAAGCGTGCGAAGCACGGCATCAAAATCGACCAGCAATAGTTTCGATCATTACAATCAAAACGATATAACTCCCTAGAAAGGAGGTAATCCATCCACAGCTTCCGCTACGGATGCCTTGTTACGACTTAATCCCTGTCATCGGTTTTACCTTGGAACCGCAAATGCGGAACTTAAGGTACCCCCGACTCCCTTGATTTGACGGGCGGTGTGTACAAAATCCGAGAACGTATTCACCGTACCGTGGCTGATATACGGTTACTAGCGATTCCGGCTTCATGGGGTCGAATTGCAGACCCCAATCCGAACTGGGACCAGTTTTAGGGGATTTGCTACACCTTGCGGCTTAGCGTCCCTTTGTACTGGCCATTGTAGCGCGTGTGTAGCCCAAGGTATAAGGGCCATGCTGATTTGACGTCATCCCTGCCTTCCTCCCTGTTATCCAGGGCAGTTTGCTGTGACACTTAGTAACACAGCATAAGGGTTGCGCTCGTTAACGGACTTAACCGAACGTCTCACGACACGAGCTGACGACAACCATGCAGCACCTGTCACTCGGCTCCCTTGCGGGCACTCTCCTGTTTCCAGGGGATTCCGAGGATGTCAAACCTTGGTGAGGTTCCTCGCTTACTGTCGAATTAAACCACACGCTCCACCGCTTGTGCGGATTCCCGTCAATTCCTTTGAGTTTTAGCCTTGCGGCCGTACTCCCCAGGCGGGGTACTTAACGCGTTTGCTTGTTTTAAAGCGCCACTGAGAGGGTCGAGCTCCCAATGACTAGTACCCATCGTTTACGGCGTGGACTACTGGGGTATCTAATCCCATTCGCTACCCACGCTTTCGTCCATGAGTGTCAGAACAGTTCCAGCATGCTGCCTTCGCATTTGGTGTTCTGGCTGAGATTAACGGATTTTACTCCTACACCAGCCATTCCACATGCCTCTCCCTGTCTCAAGTTTAGCCATCTCTTTGGCAGTTCCACGGTTGGGCCGTGGGATTTGACCAAAGATGCGCTAAACCACCTGCGGACGCTTTACGCCTAGTAACACCGGATAACGCTTGGGACCTTCGTATTACCGCTGCTGCTGGCACGAAGTTAGCAGTCCCTTATTCCTCAAGTACAATCAGAAATTTTTCCCTGAGAAAAGAAGTTTACGACCCGAGGGCCTTCATCCTTCACGCGGCGTCGCTCCGTCAGCCTTTCGGCCATTGCGGAAGATTCTTGACTGCAGCCTCCCGTAGGAGTCCGGGCAGTGTTTCAGTCCCGGTGAGGCGGGTCGTACGTTAATACCCGCTATCTGTCATTGCCTTGGTGAGCCATTACCTCACCAACAAGCTGATAGACCATAGGCCCCTCCCCAAGTGATAAATCTTTATTCCATGTAAATTATAAATGGAAACTATGGGAAATTATCCAACCTTTCGGTTGATTATGTCCCGCTTGGGGGTAGGTTACCAATGTGTTACGCACCCGTTTGCCATGGGTCTAAACCCATTCGACTTGCATGCCTAAGACGCGCCGCCAGCGTTCATCCTGAGCCAGGATCAAACTCTTAAAAAAGTAGACGTTTTGCAACTATATAATTGCTCAAAAATTTTTGCTATTGGTTGTGGCTACATTTAATATGAAGCATATAAATGTAGCGCGCTAATTTGTTAAAGAATTAAAAATGTCTCCCAGAGGGAGACACGCCACAGAATACATAAGTATTTTGATGTTACTTCTGATATATTTTAGATATATCCTATGGCGTATCTCCTTTATTGCTTAATTTTGATATGGGAAGTATAGCGTATTGCCTAATTTTCGTCAAGAGCTTAAATGAAGTTTGGTTTGTGGATTATTTGCGTTGTGTTTTGCGCCAGTTTTCTATCTTTTTATGATCTCCGGATAGCAGAATTTCAGGGACTTTCATCTCTTTTTCGTTATCATCTATAAAAATTTCAGGACGAGTATAGTGCGGATATTCAACCGAAATTTCATCACTGAATGATTCTTCTTTGCTGGATTCGTCTTTTCCTAAAACTCCCGGAATCAGCCGCGCCACTGATTCAATAATAGCCAGGGCAGGAAGTTCTCCGCCATTGAGCACAAAATCGCCAATTGAGATTTCTTCATCAACTAATTCTGAGACGCGATTATCTACTCCTTCATATCTGCCAGCAACAAAAACTAATTGATCATATTTAGTTAGTCGTTGCGCGTCTTTTTGCGTGAACCGCTTTCCACGTGGAGTGAGGAGGATGGTGCGGATTTTTTTAGTGTCATTGCGAGGAGGCGTACTCGCCGACGCGGCAATCCCAGAATCTACCACCGGATTGCCACGGTCGCTGTTGATCCCTCGCAATGACATCAATGCCTTGTAAATCGGCTCTACCATCATTACCATGCCAACTCCTCCGCCATATGGCGAATCATCAACTGTGCGGTGCTTGTAAGTGGTATAGTCGCGAAGATCATGGGTTTTGATTTCAACAAGGCCATTTTTTTGAGCGCGTCCTAAAATTGACTCATTCAAATATGAATCAAAAATATTCGGAAAAATTGTTATAATATCAAATCGCATAATATTGTTTAGAAAAACCGCCCGCCAATTCGGCGGGCGGTTCTTGATTTTTCAATCTTATAAAAGATTATAATCTTAGGTCATCAACCGCGCTTGTGTCAGCTTCCTCTTCTGGAGCTCTGCTGGGTCTGCGGTCATCGCGCCTATCGTCGCGCCTGTCATCTCGCCTGTCTGATCCTCTGTCATCCTTACGAGGAGTTCTGCTTGAACCTTCTGGCTCGTGGATCTTAAGGTTGACTCGCGCGTTGTTCTTCGCGCCTACTACTCGCAATAAAGTGCGGATAGCGCGCGCTGTGTTTCCGGACCGGCCGATTATCTGGCCCATATCTTCCGGGTTTGTTTTGAGCGTCAATAGCACGCCCATTTCGTCAACAGTTCTTTCGACCTGTGTGTCATCTGGATGATCTACCAGTGACTTTACGACGAAATCTAGAAACTCTTGGTCTTGTTCTGCCATACTGATTTATGATAATTTCTTGTTAAACATCCGGTAATGCTGCTTTTAGCAAGCGACCAAACTTGCGTACATTGTCAGCATAAACCTTATGGGGATTATAGCATATTCGCGTGTTTTGTCAATCGCAAGAAGTATGTTAATCTATATATAGATTATGTTTCTGATGCAAGGTACTATTCTTCGCGTGTTTGGATTTCGGTTGTCCATCCAGCCGATTTCATAAATTGCGGATAGTATAGTTCAAAAACCACCAGCATTGTGCTGGTGGTTTTAGTTTGAATAGATTATTCTGCTTTTGGAGCTTGCTCTGGCTTTTTATCTTCTGCTGGGGGTTCATCTTTTTTCTCTTCAGCGGAGGAGGATTTCTTCTTCGGAGCCCATGCCTTTACTTTTTTGCCCTCAATAATGCCCTGGCTTACCAAAAGATTATGTACGGTCGCAGACGGTTGTGCTCCTTGCCCCATCCAATATTTAATCCGGTCTGCTTTTAAATTCACGGTTTTAGGATTTGCAACTGGATCGTAATTTCCCAAAATTTCATTGTGGTTTCCATATAAATCCCGTTTTTTTTCAGATAAAACCACCCGGTATGAAGGCCGGTTCTTTTTTCCCATGCGTTGTAAGCGGATTGCTAACATATGTATAGAATAGATAGATATTATAGTATTTTGAGTTTTATGTCAAGCATTATTTTTTCGTGTCACAGCATTATTTTTTCGCTGTTTCCATTGCTTTTTCCAAATCAACACTTAGCAATTTGCTCACTCCGTCTTCATTCATAGTCACCCCATAGAGTATATTTGCTTGCTCCATTGTAGCACGGTTATGCGTAATCGCGATAAATTGCGTGTGATTTGAGAGCCGTGCCAGAATTTCAGCGAATCTCTGAGAATTTGCTTCGTCCAAAGCCGCGTCCACTTCATCCAGAACCACGAAAGGCGAAGGGTTTGCGCGGATAATAGCGCAAATCAAGGCAATAGAAGTCAAAGCCCGCTCCCCGCCAGAGAGCATATTTATAGAGGATATTTTTTTACCAGGAGGGCACGCGAAAATATCAATGCCGATTTTGAAAGTGTTGGCAAGCTTTTCTTGCTCTGCTTTTGTAAGCTCGCTTGCTATTTCTTCGCTTAAAGCTTCCAGCTCGCTCTGCTTATCCAAACGCAATTGCGCTTTTCCGCCATTGAACAGAATTTTAAAATATTCTTCAAATCCTGATTGAATTTTCGCGAATGATTCTCCGAATTCTTTTTCAATAATCTCATCCAATTGCTTTAGAGCTTTTTTTGTTTTTTCAAGCGCGTCTTGCAAATCATTCACTTGTTCTGAAAGAAAATCATGACGCTTTTTTGTTTCTTCAAATTCTTCTCCAACTTCCTTGTCAATTCCGCCTATCATTTCCAATTCATGCTTTATTTTAGCGATTTGTCCATAATCAATCATATTCGCGTTTTGGTCTTCGCGGTAATTTTTAACTTGATCGCGCAATGCATTGTTAATTTCTTTTTCAAGCTCTTCTTCAACATCGCTTTTTCGGGTTTCAACTCGCGCGAGCTCAACTTCAATTTGGTTTTTTTGGTTTGATACTTGGTTTAATTCTTGCTGAAGGCCTTGATAGCTTTTTTGCGTGTCAAAAAGCGAAGAAGTGGCTTTTGATTCAGCTCTGCGCAAGGAATTGAGCAGATTCTGCTTTTGTTCCGCGTCTTTGGTGGCAAGTTCAACATCCTTTTTCAAGCATGAAATTTTTTCCATAATAGCGCTGATTTTTTCTTTATCGCTTAAACCATTTTTGTTGTCAGATTTTAAAATATGTTTGATTTCTGTTTGCAAATCGCGCGCTTTATCTTTTAATGGCAAAAATTCTTCAATTGTTTTTGAAGACAGGAATTCATCAAAAAATTTTAATTCTTTTTCAGTTGCGCTAATTAATTCTTTTGTATTTATTGATGCTGGATGAGCTTTGGTTTTTTCTAAAATTTCAAGCTCGCGTTTAAGAGCGGATAGCGTGTTCGCGAGCTCATTTTTTTTGTTCATTGCGTCAAAATATTTTTGCTGAACTTTGTCATATTCCCCAATGTCTGCTTTTTTCTGCTCTTGGCCCAGCTTTTCCATTTTGTTGCGCAATTCAGTAATTTTTTTTGTGAGTGTTAAATGCTGTTCTGATATATTTTTTTTCTGGTCTTTCAGATTTCCCAAGTCAGCGCTGATTTTTTGCCATTGTTTTCCATAGTATCGCAATTGCAAATCAGCTAAATCCTTTTCCAATGCTCCGCGCTTTTCAAGTTTTTCCATCTGTTTTTGCAGTCCTTTTAAGCGAGGCGTTATTTCCTTTAACACGCCAAGAATTTGGCTCAAGTTTTCTTCGGTTTTGTCAATTTTGTTCAATGCCTGCTCTCGTTTGATTTGGTACTGCTTTACTCCGGTTGCTTCGTCAAAAAAATTCTTCCTTTCCCTGGCAGTGGAGGAGAGAATCGCGTCAGCCATGCCTTGGCCGATAACGCTATATGTCCTTTGCCCGAAATTCGCCTGCGCCAAAAGAAGCTGTACATCCGTAAGCCGCACTTTGGTGTTGTTGATGTAATATTCGCCTTCGCCATTGCGGTATATTCTGCGCTTTACAACAACTTGGGAATAGTCAATATTTGTTTTTTTATCTTCATTGTTCAGGAATAGCGCGACTTCAGCGAACCCTAGGCGCGCTTTTGTGCCAGATCCGGAGAATATTACGTCTTCTGATTTTTTTCCGCGCAAAAGCTTTATGCTTTGCTCGCCCAACACCCAGCGCACCGCGTCTGCGGTGTTGGATTTGCCAGTTCCATTTGGTCCAACAATCGCGGCAATGCCTGGGTTTATATCAGTGCGGCGCTTGGGGAACTCCAGCACTGTTTTTTGCGCGAATGATTTGAATCCTTGAATTTCTAGTTTTTCTAAATACATATATTATTTCTCACACCGAAACATCACATCATCGAACAAGACGTACGAAGTGGGACATTATTTTTTACTAACACATTCAACAGGTGTTCGAAATGACATTACCACCCCTTCTCCTTCAATGCTTCACGAGCTGCGTCGGTTTCTGCTTCTTGCTTTGAAGTGCCTTTTCCTTGGGCGATTGCCTCGTTTTCAAGGCGCGCTTCAATGGTGAATATTTTATTATGATCTGGGCCTTCTTCGCTTATAACATGATAAGTTGGAGTGATTCCCATTTTTTCTTGAGATGCCTCCTGGAAAGCGGTCTTGGCATCCAAATATAATTTATGCTCCAGAATATCAGGCAATTTTGAAATAATAAATGAAGAAATGAATTTTTCTGCTTCATCATATCCTTTATCAAGATAAATCGCGCCAATAATCGCTTCCATGGCATTAGCTAAAATATAGTTTCGCGCTTTTACATTGTCATCCTTGCTCTCGCCCTTGGAAAGGTATAAAAATTCCTCAATATTCAATTCTCGCGCAACAGTCGCGAGGTTAGTGGCGTTCACCAAAGAAGCGCGCCAGTTAGTAAGCTCGCCTTCAGGATTCTCGTAATTCAGATACAAAAAATCAGTAACAACTAATTCCAAAACAGCATCCCCTAAAAATTCCAATCTTTCATTTTGATCCAACTCAAAACTAGGATTCTCATTCAGATATGAGCGATGGACCAATGCTTGCTGAAGAAGCTTTTCATTTTTGAATTTTGTCTCTATTCTTTTTTGCAGTTTTGAAATATCTTTCATATGCTATTTTTTTCGGATTTTGGCGCCACTTGCTTATCATCCTTTACTTTCGGATGCCCTTGCTCAACCATATCTTTGTAGATAGAGCCAAGAACGCCGTTTACGAATTTGCCGCTAGAAGCTCCGCCGAAAGATTTTGCCAATTCAATTGCCTCATTAATAGCAACCTTTGGCGGAATGCTGGTTTCTAAAGTAAGCTCAAAAATTCCAATGCGCAATACATTTCGGTCAACTGTTGTAATTTGATCTATTGGCCATTCAGGAGCATATCCTTGAATGGTTTTATCAATATCAGCCAGATGCTCTTCAACGCCCAAAGCAAGCTTAACTACAAATTCGCTCTCAGCTAATCCTGGAGCTAAATTCTTTAGATTTTTCTCTGTTATCGCAGAGAGTTCGCCTTCTTTTTTGCCTTTGAAATCCCATTCATACAAGGATTGCATGGCAACTGTGCGGGCTAAGTGCCTGTTTGACATATATATATTATAATGACAAAATCCAAAACCCAAATGCCAAATAGCTATTTTTAATTTTTGTCATTTGACATTGTTAATTTGAGCACAAAATCAATGAGATGCTTTCTTCTTTTTTTTGTATTCTCCGCATGATTGGCAAAGCCGGTGCGGCTGGGTTTTGGCTCCGCATTTGGCGCAATCTGACAAAGAAACGTTTTTAAGCGCGAAATGGGAAGCTCTGCGCTTGCCTTGGGAGGATGTTCTTCGTTTTGTTGGTACTGACATATTATATGATTATCTTAATTAAACTATTATGCCTAGTATATGCATTTTTTTTGATTTTGGCAATAGCAGAATTATCAAACACAGTTTTTCCCCAGCATGCGCACATATTGTAAACTTACTCTATTTCTTTACACAGTGTAGAATTATGATATAGTACTAATCACTACAAAAACACAAATCTATGAATGCAGAACAACTCTGGAAAACCGCATTAGGAGAACTTGAGCTTACTGTAAGTAAGATTCATTTTACGACCTGGCTGAAAAATACTTTTGTTGTTGAATGGAAAGAAGACACTGTTATCGTTGGCGTGCCAAATGATTTTACTCGGGCTTGGCTTGAAAATAAATATCATAAAGCAATCATGCAGGTTCTGCAGAGCATTACAGATAATAAGGTTACAAATATTCAATATCGCGTAGAAATTGTTAAGCAGTCCTCTGTAGTTATTGAACAAGTCCAACAAAGCCAGCCAGATGATGAGGCGTCTGAGAAAGCGTCTATCGCGCAAAAGAATAATATGCCGGTTTCTCCTGAGCCGGGTTCTCTTAATCCTCGCTACATTTTCGCGAATTTCGTGGTTGGCAAGGGAAATGAATTAGCATATGCCGCGGCTGTTCGCGTTGCCAAGGAGCCAGGCACAAAATATAATCCTTTGTTTTTATACGGCGGAGTTGGATTAGGCAAGACCCATCTTATGCTTGCTGTTGGGAACGAGCTTTTGCGTAATAATCCGAATTTGAATGTGCTTTACATTGCTGGAGAGCAATTTACAAATGATTATGTGTCTTCTCTTCAGAATGGAACTGTGAACAAATTTAAGAATAAGTACCGAACTCCGGATTTGTTTTTGGTTGACGATATTCAGTTTATTGGCGGAAAAGAGCAGACCCAAGAGCAGTTTTTCCACGCGTTTAATGCTTTGCGTGACGCGCACAAGCAGATTGTGCTTACTTCTGATAGGCCTCCTAAGGCCATTCCTGCTTTGGAGGAGCGGCTTATTTCTCGGTTTGAATGGGGCATGATCGCTGATATCGCGAGCCCGGATTTGGAAACTCGCATGGCGATTTTAAAGTCAAAGTCCAAGGAAAAGGGTATTGAATTGGATGAGGAAACTTTGCGGTTCATTGCCACGAATGTGCAGTCCAATGTGCGCGAGCTTGAGGGCGCGCTTAATAAGTTGTTTGTTTCTGTTGAGTTGCGCGGGGTTGATCCGACTATTGATTTGGCGCGCGAGATTATTTCGTCTATTACTGTTTCTCAGCGCCGAGGCGGGGTTACTGTTCGGGATTTGATAAAGGTGGTTGCTGAATATTTTGATATTACTTTGGATGAGCTTTCTGGCCAGTCCCGCAGAAAGGAATTGGTTGTGCCTCGGCAGATTACTATGTTTTTGATGCGCGAGGAATTGGATTCTTCTTATCCTACTATTGGGCATGAGCTTGGCGGCAGGGATCACACTACTGCTATGCACGCGTATTCAAAAATCAAGCGGGATTTTGATTCTGATGAGCGTATGCGTCAGGATATTATGTCTATTAAGCAGAGGTTGTATAGTTAGTTTTTAAGGATATTAAAGGTGAGACCTTTTGAAAAGGTCTCACCTTTTTTGTTCTTGCCAGGTTTTTAAAATCTCGATATAATTGGGTTATATGGATTCAGGAGGATTCAAATCAGTAACCATAC
>PCVT01000103.1 GCA_002787075.1 Parcubacteria group bacterium CG11_big_fil_rev_8_21_14_0_20_41_14 | reverse complement strand
TGGGGCGTATGCACCAATAAATTGTTTTATTTGGCCGTGCCACCAAACCACTTCAAAGATATTTTTACTCATATGGCGCGTGTGGGGCTAAATACTCCATGCGGCGGTGATTTTGGATGGACAAGAGTGCTTATAGAAAAACCTTTTGGCAGAGATTTACATACGGCAAAAAAACTGCATACACTACTTAAAAAGTTTTTTGTTGATGAACAATTATATTTCATAGACCATTATTTGGCAAAAGAAATTGTTCAGGCAATTACTCATTTTCGTTTTTCAAACAATATATTTGAAACATCATGGGATAAAGAATCGATAGAACGCATCACTGTCCGTCTTCTTGAAACAATTGGCGCGGAAGATCGCGGAGCATTTTATGACGCGGTAGGCGCGTTTCGTGATGTGGGACAAAATCATATGTTACAAATGCTGTCTGCCGTAACCATGAAATACCCACGTGATATGGGTGCCTCAGAACTACGAAGGCGGCGTGCGGAAATTATTGATTCACTTGAACCGTGGACACACAAACGCATTAAAGAACAAACATTCCGCGCGCAATACAAGACATACGGAAACATAGAGGGAATTACAAAAAATTCAGATACAGAGACATACATAAAACTGCAGACACAGCTTACTCATCCTAGCTGGGCAGGTGTTCCGATTGTATTAGAAGCAGGTAAACGAATGAAGGAATCCGTAAAAGAAGTAGAGGTATTGTTCCGGCATCCCGCGCTTTGCGTGGCATGCACCCCTGACAATCACATTCACAATAAAGTGGTCTTTAAAATGGAACCTGATGACAAAATAACTATTCATTTTTGGACAAAAGTTCCGGGATTTGAAAAAAAATTGGAAGAAAGAACATTTACTTTTTTCTTGTATGAACGCTCGCAAAAAGTGCAATATGTTGAGGAATACGCCAAACTGCTCTTTTCCGCTATAGCCGGTGATCAAAGCATGTTCGTGTCAGAGCAGGAAATTGAAGCGGAATGGAAATTTACCGATCCGGTCATTTCCGCATGGAGAAAAAATATCGTACCGCTGGCTTCATATACACCGAATACAGAAGAAGCCACACAATCAGCGGCACATATTGGCGCAGAAATTATGCCTAAAATTCCACCAATACCAAAAGAGATGGCGATTATCGGTTTAGGGAAAATGGGTGCCAACATGGCAAAAAGGATGATGAACCAAGGATGGCGTGTAGTAGGGCATAACAGGACAGCCGAGAGCACAAATGAACTTATTCAAGAAGGACTCGTGCCAGCGTATTCTATAGAGGAAGTTATTGAAGCACTTCCAAAAAAGAAGATTATTTGGCTTATGGTTCCTTCGGGGAAACCGGTTGATGACATTCTTTTTGGTAAAGGCGGATTAACACATTATTTGAGACGCGGCGACATAGTCATTGATGGCGGAAATTCATTTTATGAAGATAGTAGTAAGCGGGCAAAGAAATTACAAAAATACGGGATTACATTTTTGGATGTCGGAACGTCCGGTGGTCCATCCGGCGCGCGCCATGGGGCATGTCTCATGATTGGAGGGAAGAAAA
>PCVT01000028.1 GCA_002787075.1 Parcubacteria group bacterium CG11_big_fil_rev_8_21_14_0_20_41_14 | reverse complement strand
TGTCCCGCATTCCATTGGCGTCAAACGCGGTCCGCACGAACATGATTGTTCCTGCGGGCAAAGCGCGCACTGAATCAATGGGCACGATTTTTGAAAGATCCCATTCAGATGAGTAAATAACTAGCTCTTGGGGTCCAAGAGACGACTTTTTGGAGCTATCGCCGCATCCTAAAAACATGAATGCCGCGATTATGAAAACGAAGATTGTTCGCATCTTTGCTCTCCTTTTGTGTAATGAAAAGTGCTTTTTTATGCTAATGGCTGAATGCCAAGAGCAATTGGCTATTATATCAAAAAAATAAAATATGTCAAGCGTTTGAACAAAAAATGGACGCAAAGCGCGCGATTTGATAAGATACATTAACTATGTCTTTTGTACACCTACATTGCCATTCCCATTATTCGCTTTTAGACGGTTTACCGAAAATTGATGAAATGATAAAGCGCGCTAAGGAGATCAAGTCCCCTGCTTTGGCATTAACAGACCATGGCGTAATGTATGGAGCAATTGAATTTTACCAAAAAGCCATTAAAGCAGGCATAAAGCCGATTATTGGAATAGAGGCATATATGGCGCAAGGTTCTCGGACAGAGAAGCGGGCTAATGAGCGGCCATTTCATCAACTCTTACTCGCAAAAGACATTGAAGGATATAAAAATTTAATGAAGCTTGCGTCGCTCGCGTTTATTGAGGGCTTCTATTACAAACCCAGAATTGACAAAGAACTGCTGGCAAAATATTCTGAAGGTTTGATTGGATGCACAGGATGCATTCAGGGCGAAGTGCCACAAACTATTTTGGATGGGAAAGAGCAAAAGGCGCTTGACTTGGCAAAAGAATATGAGCAAATTTTTGGCAAAGGAAATTTTTACTTGGAAGTACAGCCAAATGGCTTGGAAGAGCAGAACAAAATAAATTCTGCTTTGTTTGAAATCGGCAAAGAGCTTAGCATTCCTATTATCGCGACATGCGACTCGCATTATGTATACCCACAAGAGAGTGAAATCCAGGATATTTTAGTTTGCGTGCAAACAGGCAAAACAGTTAACGAAGAAAATCGATTAAAGATGACAGATATTGATTTATCCATGCGCGATGAGAAACAGATGAGAGAGGCATTCGCGGATCATCCAGAAGTGATCCATGAGACAGAAAAGCTCGCGCTCAAGTGCAATATTGAAATTGAATTAGGAAAATTCTATTTCCCGGTTTTTGAACTGCCTAAGGGAAAAACCGCGGATGAATATCTGCGCGAACTAACTGAAAACGGATTTAAAGAAAAATTTGGTGATAAAGCGCCAAAAGGGCACAAAGAGCGAATGGAATATGAACTTGATATTATAAAAACCAAAGCATATGCTGCTTACTTTTTGATTGTTGCTGATTTCGCGAACTGGTCCAGAGCCCAAGGCATTATAACAACTGTGCGCGGAAGCGCGGCTGGATCTATTGTTTCATACGCAATAGGCATTACCACAGTTGATCCAATGGTATATCATCTGCCTTTTGAAAGATTCTTGAATCCGTATCGCCCAAGCGCGCCTGATATTGACATGGACTTTGCTGATAATAGGAGAAGCGAAGTTTTGGATTATGTGCGTGAAAAATATGGCAAAGACAAAGTCGCGCAAATCTGCACGTTCGGCACTATGATGGCGCGCGGAAGCGTTCGCGACGTGGGGCGAGCTTTAGGATATCCTTATCCTTTCTGCGACCGCTTGGCAAAAATGA
>PCVT01000209.1 GCA_002787075.1 Parcubacteria group bacterium CG11_big_fil_rev_8_21_14_0_20_41_14 | reverse complement strand
GTGGATGGTCATGCAAAGGATGCCTTTTGTTTAGTCAAAGCCAATGCAATTGACCAAGAATGTCCACCCGTGACCCTGACGGTGCCGGGTGAATATACAATTACGGCCAGTACTGAACTCATAAATGGTTCCTTTACCACCAGCGGGATCACGTTTAGCTGGCAGCCGTATACGAAACTAGATCGTGTAATGCTTGGATTGAGTTACACCTCAAGCCCCGTGGGTGGATACTTAATGGTATTGGTATTTATTGTTGGAGTGGTAACAGTTCTGGCATGGATGATTACAGGAAACCAGACAATAGTTGTTGTGTCCGACGCGGTGGTCCTTGCTCTAATAGCTTTATCTTTGTTTTTTTTGCCATCAAACGGACAAACGATCTTTGTCGGATGTTGGCTGGCGCCATTTTTGGTCGTGATGATCTCAGTGGCTATTTGGATGGTACGTTTTCCTAAACCTGGCTTGATCGTGCGTAGGTCGGACGGTACACCTGTCTCTTTTGTATTCAGCCCCTTTTCCCTTAGAAAAAATACTTTGGAGATTGAGGCGGATCAACTGAATAAAGAATTTGTTTTCCAAAAAAACCCCGATGGAGGTGAAGATGGACACAAAAATCCTGTTTAAGCCGGCCCTCGCTGTGGACGACTTGGAGACGGACTTTTTTAAAAAGGTAATGGGGAAGGTGGTACTAGTACCACAGAACCAAGATCATAGATGGCTAGCCGGTAACATACGGGCAGTTCAGAGAGAAATTGAGGTAGTGGAGAGATATGTCGAGTCTGGACGCCATTACCCGGTGGAAAATGTTCGAGAAACTAGCAAAGAAGCGTTGGTCAGACTAAATAGTGTCAAAAAACAACTGGAAATGGCGGATCTGGGTTTCCCACTGGTGATTCCGACATTTTTGTCATGGACTCGAAGTAACAAGCTTCCTGTATTCATGACACTCTCACTGTCCTCGTATAATTTTGAAATATCGGTATCTACCGGGTTGGGGGGTGATCGAGTGAGAATCAGACCGGATCTGCACCCTCTTTTGGCCGTTCAGTATTACCCGGTGGCCGAGCACCTTTTGGAATTGTCTCGGAGCGGGTCAGAAAACTACAGTATTTCTGCTAGTTTTGCGGGGTCAATTCCCCAAGCGACCAAACAACGAATCGAAGAAGCCAAAAAAACAGGCCTGTTTGGCGAAATGTATATGATCGTCGAGCAGAAAGATCCCTGGAAAGTTCAGAAAAAAGTTAGAATGGAAATCATGCTTGGTGACCCACTGATTATTGGTAGCGTGAGAGTGGGAAAGGGTTTCCCGGACCAGTTTTGTCTGATAGACAAATTTGATCTTACGGGTTTGGAGCAGGTGGCCCTGAGGTCACACGCTCTCGATCCTTTTTATCCTAGTTAGTTATCAACACCCCGCTTCGGCGGGGTTTTCGGTGGCTTTTTGGTCTCAATAATGAAATACTGAGTAATGCTGGCGAGAATTGAAAGTGTCGCTTGTGTGGGATTGGAGAGTTTTTTGGTGGAAGTGGAGGTAGATGTGGCCGAGAAAGGGTTCCCTGGATTTAGTATCGTCGGTCTACCGGATAAGGCCGTAGCCGAAGCGAGGGAAAGGGTGAAGACAGCGTTGGTAAATAGCGGCTTTGCTTTTCCTCAGAAAAAAATTATTGTCAATTTGGCTCCGGCGGATCTA
>PCVT01000008.1 GCA_002787075.1 Parcubacteria group bacterium CG11_big_fil_rev_8_21_14_0_20_41_14 | reverse complement strand
CTCAATTTGAGAAAATGCCCGTAAATACGCTAGTTTCCGAGTTTGATCTACAAAATTTTGAGGATCAAGCCCCGAAACAGGCTTGTTTACTCAATTTTTAACGCAACGCTAGTGCTCGTTGTTATGTGGAGTATTTCCGTAAAACATAGCTAAATACGCATGATATGCATAGTTCATTGTCACATCCTTCCAGACACGCTACTATTACATAGTACTCGCTAAATAATATAAAGTAAATACAAAAAATATGCTTATATTAATCATTTTAATAGTTGGGATTATGCTTGGGTTTTTAGTTGCCTGGGCAGTGTTCTCAGAGAACGGAGAAGACATGAATAAAACAGCGCAGAATCTGCATAAAGCCAAAGAAGACAAAAAAGAGCGCGTTATCGCATACCTTAAAACGCGCGAAACCATCACCAATAATGATGTTGAAGATTTGCTTGAAGTGAGCGATGTCACCGCGTACCGATATTTGGAAGAGCTGGAGAAGGAAGGCCAAATCCAACAGATCGGGAAAACAGGCAGAGCCGTGAAATATCAATTGCGCTAAACCCGTCAGGGGGCATGAAGGGTTTATTTTGGAATTGCTTTTTTCCCATAAAACCAGTATCATAATATCCATGTTCACCCAAACAAAACTCAAAAACGGAATACAAGTCATTTTTGCTCCAAGAGCACAGACCAAGGCGGTCTCTGTTTTAGTCATGGCGCGCGTGGGCTCGCGATACGAATCAAAAAAAGATAACGGCATATCCCATTTTGTTGAGCATTTAATGTTCAAAGGCACAAAGCGCAGGCCAACAACTTTGGATATATCCCAAGAACTGGATTCAATCGGGGCTGACTATAACGCGTTCACCGGAAAAGAAGCAACCGGATATTACATTAAAGCAGGAAAAGAAAATCTCTCGCTTTGTTGCGACATGATCTCTGACATGCTGCAAAATTCAACATTTATTTCCGAAGAAATAGAGCGCGAGCGAGGAACAATTTTAGAAGAAATAAACATGTACGAAGACAATCCAATGCAGAAAATCGGAGATTTTTTTGAAGAAGACATGTTCGGGAAAAATACATCTTTGGGTCAGCATGTAATCGGAACGCCGGAGAATATAAAGTCAATCAAGCGCGAGCACATAGTGCGATACTTTCAAAAGCATTATAAAGCAGGCAATCTGCTTATCGCGATTTCAGGAAATTTCAATGAATCAAAAGCACTCAATATCTTAGAAGAAAAATTTGGCCAAATAGAAAAATCAAAGCGCAACACAATCAAGCCAGTATCCGCGTCTTCAGCCCGCGCTCAATTTTGCAGCCATTACAAAAAAACCAGCCAAGCCCATCTTATGCTCGGGTTTCCATCAATCTCATCAGAACATAAAGACAGATACGCGCTTGGAGTGCTTAATGTGATACTTGGCGGCAATATGTCATCTCGGCTTTTCATACAAGTGCGGGAGAGATTAGGATTGTGCTATTTCATCCGGTCAGGTGCTGAAATGTTTGAAGACACTGGCACATTCTATATCCAAGCAGGACTTGATTTGAAAAATGTGGGAAAAGCGCTTAACGCTGTTAGCCGAGAACTCTCTGATATCAAAAAAAATCAAGTCAATCCAAAAGAATTGGAAAAAGCAAAACAATTCGTAAAAGGTAAAATGGCTTTAAGCCAAGAGGACTCGCTTGAAATTGCTTCATTCTACGCTGGGCAAGCGCTTTGCCGAAAAAAGATTTTAACCCCAGAGCAAGTATTTGAAAAAATAGAATCAGTCAAATCATCAGACATTAAGCGCGTTGCTCAAGATATCATTACTAAGAAAAAAGCGCATTTGGTAACATTAAGCCCTTTCAAAGATATCCACATGTTTGCTGAAAATCTAGATTTTTAGTATAATATAATATATGCCAAACCCACTAACAGATCCAAAAGACAGCGTTACCGTGCACATCTCATCAATGAGCATTTTAAAAATACTTGCAGTGCTCGCTGTTTTAGCATTTATTTATATGGTATGGGACATTATTGTCCTTCTTTTCATTTCCTTGATTTTCGCCGCCACCTTAGGCCCGTCAATCAACTGGCTGGAACGCAAAAAAATTCCGCGAGGAATTGGCATTATGCTTATTTATGTGGTCGCGTTATTCATTTTGAGCATGGTAATTGTAATGCTTATTCCTCCTATTACTCAGGAAATTGATCAGTTAGCAGCTACGTTTCCAATTTACTATGAGCGATTCTTGCAGTTATTCGGCTCAATAAGCATGGAAACAAATATGAGCCAGACACTGCAGAATAATTTGCGCGAAGTAGGTCAGACATTGTCCTCATATACTGGCGGGGTCGTAAATACGGTTTCCGGAATTTTTGGATCTTTAACCACATTTTTCCTAGTTCTAGTTCTTACATTTTATTTTTCAGTCAGAAAAGATGGCTTGAAAAATTTTATACACGCGGTCACTCCTGCGAAATATCAGAAATACACAATACAGACATTCATCCGCATTCAAGACAAGCTGGGCTTATGGCTCAGAGGCCAGCTTCTTCTCTCATTAATTATTTTCGTGGTTACTTGGATCGGTCTTCTTATACTTGGAGTAAAATATTCTCTTGTGCTAGCGCTCATAGCTGGCATTACTGAAGTTATACCATTTATCGGGCCTTTAATTGGAGCGGTTCCAGCCGTGTTCTTGGCATTTTTGCAATCTCCAATCAAGGCATTGTTTGTTGTTATCTTGTATCTGGTAATCCAACAACTTGAAGGAAATATCATTGTTCCGAAAGTAATGCAAAAGGCAGTGGGCTTGAACCCGATTGTGGTGATTGTTGTTATTCTGCTTGGCGCGAAATTGGCCGGCGTTTTAGGGGCATTGCTTTCCATTCCAGTCACAGTCGCGATTATGACCATTGCCGGGGACTGGCTCGGGGTAGTGGCTGATGAAGCGAGGGGTGGAAAATAGCGCGCTCAATATGCCAGATGGAATGCTTTATATTGTTGCCACGCCAATCGGCAATTTGTCTGATATATCACAGCGTTCATTGGAAACGCTGAAGTCAGCTGATTGCATTTTATGCGAAGACACTCGGGTCACTAGAAAACTTTTGGCCCGATTTGATATTGAAACAGAAACGCTTTCTTTTCATCAACATTCTTCTTTGAATAAGATTGAGCAGATTATTGAGATGCTCTCAAGTGGCAAATCATTGGCACTGGCAACAGACGCTGGAACTCCTGGTATTTCAGATCCGGGCGGCAAGCTTGTGGAAGCAGTGGTTCGTGAATTGCCTTATGTGAACATTGTTCCTATCCCTGGGCCGTCCGCAATAATGTCTGCGTTATCAATAAGCGGATTTTGGGCTGATTCTTTCGTGTTTTTGGGATTTCCGCCCCATAAAAAAGGCAGAGAAACTTGGTTTAAAAATTTGCAAAACCACGAATCCGTGATAGTATTTTATGAGTCAGTGCATCGCGTAAAAAATTGCTTAGAGCGCGTATCTGATCTCTGCCCTGATAGGCCTATGATATTAGCTAGGGAATTGACCAAAAAGTTTGAAACCATATATCGCGGAACAGCGAGTGGCATCTTAAACGAGCTTCCACTTGATGAAACAAAAGGCGAATTCGTGGTTGTGCTGGATCGAACAAGATAAAGAACGTCATTCTGGAGCCCGCCGAATCGGCCGGCGATAGAATCTACCAGTAATAATATGAAATTTTATATCACAACTCCAATTTATTACGTGAACGCAAAGCCCCATATTGGGCACGCGTATACTACCTTGGCAGCGGATGTTATTTCGCGCTTTCAAAAATCACAAGGTAGAGATTGCTTTTTTTTGACTGGAACAGATGAACATGGAGCAAAAGTAGCCCTCTCTGCCAAAGAAGCAGGAAAAGATCCGCAAAAATTTACTGATGAAGTTGCTCAAGAATTCAAAACCGCGTGGAAAAATTTGGGAATAGAATATTCAGATTTTATCCGCACTACCGAAACAAGGCACAAAGAACGCGTGAAGAAGTTTCTTGAAAATCTAAAAGAAAAAGGAATTCTATATGAAGGCGAATACAAAGGTTTGTATTGCACTGGCTGCGAAAATTTTATCACTGAAAAGGAATTAGTCGATAATAAGTGCCAAAATCATAAAAAAGAGCCAGAACAGGTAATAGAAAAAAACTGGTTTTTTAAATTATCTAATTACACAAAACAGATTAAAGAATTGATTGAATCAGATAAGATTTTAATAAGGCCTGAGTTCGCGAAAAAAGAAGCGCTTGGGTTGCTTGAGCAAGGATTAGATGATTTTTCAATCTCTCGCGAGAAAGTTTCTTGGGGCGTAAAATTGCCTTGGGATGAAAATCAGTCCGTGTATGTGTGGGTTGATGCTTTGCTTAATTATATAACCGCGCGCGAATATCCGAATTTAAAGGGCAAATGGCCTGCTGATCTTCAATTAATTGGAAAAGATATTTTAAAGTTTCACGCGATTTATTGGCCAGCAATGCTTTTAGCCGCTGAATTAGACCCTCCTAAAGAATTATTCGTGCATGGATATTTCACTATTGATGGCCAGAAAATGTCCAAATCATTGGGCAATGTGATTGACCCGAATGATCTGGTAAAAGATTACGGAACTGACGGCGCTCGGTATTTGATTTTAAGCCAGTTTCCATTTGGACAGGATGGCGACGTTAAAGCAGATATGTTTAAAGAGCAGTATAATTCTGATTTGGCCAATGGAATTGGAAATCTTTTAAGCAGAGCAAGCAATTTAATTGAAAAGAATTTTGATGGCGAATTTGAGAAAAAAGAATCATCTTCAGTTAAACGTGATTTTAATGTTTTAATGTTAGAATATAAGTTGTATGAGGCATTAAAATCAGTTATTTCTGGATTTTCAGAACTTGACAAGAAGATAGATCAGAGCAAGCTTTGGAATTTAGTTAAAACAGATAAAGAAAAAGCAGGTAAAATTTTATCCGAAATAGCAAGTGAAATATTGGTTTTAGCGGGCGAATTAGAATTATTTCTGCCTGAAACTGCGGAGAAAATTATAAAGCAATTCACGCAAAAAAATATCAAAAAACAAGAACCTATGTTTCCGCGCAAGTAATTTATTTAACCAAAAAACCCGTTCAGCCGAAAAAGCTAAGCGGGTTTTTGCAATGCAAAAATTACGGCCGCCGGTGCTTGGGCTTTACCTGAGTCAGAATGGCAAAAAGAATGATATTAACAGCCAGTAGTATTGTTGCTATGTTTGTCATAGTCATATTAAAATTCTCCGTTTCGCCTTAAATAGATAAGATATGAAATCATTATAATTCCTATTATTCCGGACGCAACATATATAATCATCATGCTATCATTAAATTCTATCATATTTTCTCCTTTCTTTTACAATATACACCCCAAGAATCCAAAATACAAGAGAACCAATAAATCCTACTAATATTGATTCTGTGTTTTTCGTTTCTATAAAGATTTGCCCGACAACAAATGTGGCAAAAAGGATTTGCGCAATATCACGAGATATTTCTGATAAAGCGCCGATTGTCGGAGTTGGATAGTTCATAGTTAAATATATTATATCACAAAAATATCCACTGTGCATAATCACATTAATTTGATATAATATATCCATGCTTGTTATAGATTACATATTATTGGCAATAATTGGGTATGCCACAATTTGGGGATTTAGGAAGGGCCTTATCAGGGCTGTGGGTGGCATGCTTGGCATGGTGGGCGCTATTGTTATAGCAAGCCGGTTTTTTGATCCGGTTGCGCATAAATTTGCTCCTATTATTGGGTTTGGCAACAACATCAATCTGGCGCGTATGATCAGCTTTGTGGCTATTCTTTTGGCAGTGAATTATGGAGCAACGCTTTTGGTTGCTTTGGCTGAAAAGGCGTATGACGCGGTCGCGGTTCTGCCATTCATGAAATTTTCTAATCGTTTGCTGGGAGCTGCTTTGGGATTAATTCAATCATCTTTGATGGTTGGCTTGGTTCTATATTTCGCGGCCAGGTTTCCGTTCGGCTCAATTGTTGAAAGTTTTTTTGAGGGATCTAAAGTAGCGCCCATTGTTCTTGAAATTGCGGGCCTTATTAAGCCACTTTTGCCTGACGCGATTAAGCAGATTGAATCATTAATATAATGTTAATAGACACACATTGTCATTTATCTTTTAAAGCTTTTGAGAATGATTATGCTGATGTGATACAGCGCGCCAAAGATAAGGATATTCAGATGATAACTGTTGGCTCAAACTCTGAAACAAGCGAAAAAGCTATTACCATCGCCAAGGAGGATGGTGTTTTTGCGTGTATTGGTATTCATCCTACTCACGCTAGTGATGAAAAGTTTGATAAAGAATGGTTTTTATCTCAAGCTGATAATCCAAAAGTTGTCGCAATAGGCGAATGCGGAATTGATCATTTTCACTTAGATGAGTCACGCAGAGATGAGATATTAAAAGACCAAGAGCAATTATTTATTAAGCATTTAGAAGTTGCCAAAGAAAAAAATCTTCCAGTTGTTCTGCATACGCGCGATGGAAAAACAGAATCAACTGGTACCGCGTATGAGCATATATATGGCATTATAAAAGATTTTGGATATTTTAATTGCGTTGTTCATTGCTTTGGCGGCAATTGGAAATACGCTGAAAAGTTTTTAGATTTAGGAATTTTAATTTCTTTTACAGGAATCGTGACTTTTAAAAACGCGTCAGATGATCTGCTTGAAGTCGTCAAAAAAGTTCCAATAGATAAGTTTATGGTAGAAACAGACGCGCCTTATCTTTCGCCAGAACCCCACAGAGGCGAGCAAAATGAGCCGGCTTATGTTGAGCACGTGGCCGCGAGAATCGCGGATTTGCGCAAGCAATCTATTGATGATATAGTCAATACTACCGCTAAAACCGCGAAAAAGTTTTTTAATATATGAACACATCAATCTTCATCGCAATTCTTGTTCTTGTTATAGCGTCATTTTCAGTGATTGTTTTTGTTTTGATTAAAAAATTAAGCGAGCCAAAAAAGCAGGATGATAATCAAGCATTGCAGTTTTTACAGACACAGCTAAATGAAATGTCTAGGACTTTGGACACGAAATTAACTGAATCAACCCGCATGATGCAGCAGCAATTCGGGCAGTCGTCAAAAGTAATTCAGGGAATCACTGGCCAGTCGCATCAAATCCTCAAGGACGTCACAGAGCGCTTAACTAAATTAGATGAAACAAACAAGCAAGTCGCGGGCGTTGGGGATCAGATTAGGTCTTTAGAATCAATTCTAAAAAATCCAAAACAGCGCGGTGTTTTAGGCGAGTATTATCTTGAAAATGTTTTGAAAAATGTTTTGCCTCCTGGGTCATATGAAATGCAATATAAGCTGGGAAAAACAGACGAAGGAAAGGATTTGATTGTGGACGCTGCTGTATTTGTTGGCGAAAAAATTGTGCCAGTTGACGCGAAGTTTTCTTTGGAAAACTATAATCGCATAATAAATGAAGATAACCAAGAAGCAAAAGAAAAGCTTGAAAAGATTTTCAAAAATGATCTAAAGCACCGAATTGACGAGACAAGCAAGTATATCCGCCCAAACGAAAATACCATGGAATTCGCTTTCATGTTTATTCCATCAGAAGGGGTTTATTATGATTTGCTCATCAACAAGGTTGGCGCTGTAAAGATAAGCACTGAAGATCTAATAGAATACGCGTTCCGTCAGAAACATGTGATAATCGTGTCTCCAACCTCATTTCTGGCGTACTTACAAACAGTGCTCCAAGGTATGCGCGCTCTTCAAATAGAAAAAGATGCCCAAGAAATTCGCAAGCGCGTGGAGCAATTAGGAAAGCATATTATGAATTATGAGGACTACAT
>PCVT01000102.1 GCA_002787075.1 Parcubacteria group bacterium CG11_big_fil_rev_8_21_14_0_20_41_14 | reverse complement strand
GCACCGAGTGCAAGAGAGAACAGATAAATTGCCGAGTTTAATCTTGTGCAGATTCGGCTTTTGGGTTCTTTTAGTCGCGAGATTTGATTTTGAGCGGGAGTTCGCAGTTTTCGCGATTTTACCGCATAGTTTGCACATTCTAGGCATAATGCGAGAATGTTATCATATTGTCATAACCATGTCAATGCGCTATACTGTGCAATATGATTATATCACTCCTATTTTCAGAACCAACATTGTTTTTAATATGGCTTTTGGCAATTGTGTATGGAATTACAGTGCATGAATTCAGCCATGTTTTAGCCGCGTATATGCAAGGGGACGATACTGGAAAATTAATGGGTCGGCTTACTTTGAATCCGCTCGCTCACATAGACCCTATTGGCATGCTAATGCTTCTTTTTGTGGGGTTTGGATGGGGAAGGCCTGCGCCGTTTAATCCGCATAATCTCAAAAATCAGAAATGGGGAGAAGTGATTGTTGCTTTAGCAGGGCCGATTTCAAACTTCATAAGCATTGTAATATTCATGATTTTGTCCAAGTTGCTTATTGGCTCGCTTGGGCAGGATAATCTTTTTATCCAGTTTTTAGGATTTTTGATCCTCATCAATATCATTTTAATGGTATTTAATCTTATTCCTATTCCTCCTTTAGACGGCGCCACACTGCTTTTCGAGGTCTTGCCAGAGAAATATAATCATATAAAAGATCAATTGCGCAGAAACGGACCACTTATTTTAATTGGGCTTATAATCGCGGATAATTTTCTAGGAATCAACATTTTTGGGCGTATTTTTGGGATTTTTTTCTCTTTAGCCAGTATATTCACATAATAGGGCTTGACCTTGAAGATTATTTTTGTTAGGGTATATCTTGTTATGGCAACCTATAATCAATTACTAAGAAAACCAAGAAAATCAAAAGTTAAAAAGCAGAAAACTCCTGCTTTGCTTTCTGTGTATAATCCGGCTATTAGAAAAAGAACTGAACTAGCCAAGGGCTCGTCTTTTAAGCGCGGAGTGTGCACGCGCGTTACAACCACGACCCCAAAGAAGCCAAACTCAGCATTGCGCAAGATCGCGCGCGTGCGCTTGTCTAATGGAATGGAAGTGACTGCTTATATTCCAGGCATGGGGCACAATCTGCAAGAGCACTCTATTGTATTGATCCGAGGTGGAAGAGTAAAAGATCTTCCAGGCGTGCGCTACCATATTGTGCGCGGAGTTTATGACACCCAAGGAGTGGAAGGCCGGAAGCAAGGCAGAAGCTTATATGGAGCTAAGAAAGGAAAAGAATAATTATGCGAGGAAAGCAAGCACCAAAGCGCGCTATAGCGCCAGATCCGAAATTTAATTCAACATCAATCGCGAAGCTCATAAATTACATTATGGATCGCGGAAAGAAAACAACAGCGCAAGGTATTGTGTATGATTGTTTTGATATTTTAGCGGAAAAAACAAAGCAAGATCCATTAAGCGTATATGAGCGAGCTATTAAGAATATTTCTCCTCAGCTTGAGGTTCGTTCCCGCAGAGTCGGAGGCGCGAACTATCAGATTCCTATTGAAGTGCGCGGGGAGCGCAAATATACTTTAGCGTGCAGATGGCTTTTGGCAGCAGCGCGCGCGAGAAAAGGAAAGAAAATGTCTGGAAAATTAGCTGATGAGCTTTTGGCAGCTACAAACGGAGAAGGCGCTGCAATGAAGAAAAAAGAAGACATGGTGCGCATGGCAGAAGCAAACCGCGCGTTCGCGCATTT
>PCVT01000095.1 GCA_002787075.1 Parcubacteria group bacterium CG11_big_fil_rev_8_21_14_0_20_41_14 | reverse complement strand
AAATTCCCAAATCAACTTTTGACAAAGTCTTTCTGATAGCATCCGCTCCAATACCCGCTTCAAAAACCTGGCCGTGTTTCATGCTTAATTCATAATAATCATTCTCCGACATAGTTTGCATCGGCGATAAACTTTTAAGTTCCGCCAGGCTTTTGTCCCTCTGTTCTTTCAAAGATTGTTTTTCCTGTAATTTCGTATCGCCGGGCAAATTCTTTAATTTTTGCTTGTATTCTTTTTCAATTTCCTCAAGCGCGTTCGCGCGCGCGGTTTCATCAACTGAAATCACTAAATAATTAGCAAAATAAACTACCCTCTCCAAATCTTGCAGAGACATATCCAAAATTAATCCGATTTTAGAGGGCACGCCGCGCAAAAACCAAATATGAGTAACAGGCGAAGCCAGCGCTATATGGCCCATGCGTTCGCGCCGAACTATGGCCCGCGTCACTTCCACGCCGCATTTGTCGCAAACGATTCCCTTATAACGAATGCGGCGGTATTTTCCGCAATAACATTCCCAGTCTTTTTCCGGGCCGAAAATTTTCTCGCAAAAAAGACCGTCCTTTTCCGGCTTTTGCGTCCGGTAATTGATGGTTTCGGGTTTTGTGACTTCCCCATAAGACCAATGCAAAATTTGCTCGGGACTGGCGAGTGTTAATTTTATGGCTTTAAAATCAGAGACTTTGTAATTAGACATAGTGCTTATTTAAACTATGCGCTATCGCTATATTTTATTTTTTATGAAACAAATAATCTGCCAAAATTTCTAATTGCTCTAATTTCTAATTGACTTAATCAATGCCCAATGCCTAATAGACCTGTTGCTTATTACTTTGAATTACGAAACTCCCTAAATGGTGTAAAATAAGAACAGCTGGCAGCTCCCGTAAGAAACTGCCAGCGCACCACAATGAAGGTGTTAATCCCATTATACAACAAAATCCTGAAGGTGGTGAGCTTTTTCTCAAAACAATTAAACTTTGATAGGTTTGTAAAAAAAACAGGTCGAAAATTAGCGTTAACAATTGAGCAGATAATAGCGTTAGCCTTATTCAAACAGAAAAACAATATCGCCACCAAGAAAGCATTGCATGAAATACTGAAACCCCAATGTTCCTACAAAACAATGGTTGTCAATTTAATCCGCTTTGCCGATCTGGGAGCGATCATCCTTTTTCTGCTGATAAAAATCAACCGAGACAACCAGCATCCCGTTAAGCATATTGATTCCACGGATATTCCCGTTTGTTTGTTTAAAAATGCTCATACTCATAAGACCATGAAAGGGTTAGCGGATTTTGCCAACCACGGTAAGGGCACATATTTTGGCTTAAAGATGCATTTAATCGCTGATCTTAAAAGACAAATCCTGTCCGTGAAATTCACCTCGGCTAATATTGACGACAGAGAGATAGTTATTCCTTTAAGCGAAGATTTATGCGGAATATTTATTGCCGATGCCGGTTATGTTTCCAAAAAGCTTTCAGAAGAATTCTATCAAGAGCATAAAAGAATTTTATTGGTTCAACCGAGAAAAAACATGAAACAAGTAATGACGAAATTCCAGGAGTATCTTTACAAAACCCGCGTGCTGATTGAATTCAATTTTAGAAGCCTGAAAATGTTCTACGGATTGGTTACGTCTTTGCCGCGTTCAGTGTCCGGATATTTCGCCAATTATGTCTGGGCATTGCTGGCCTACCAGATTATTTAATTGTTTTAAGTTGTAAAAGAAAATGAGAAAAACTTGCCGTAATAATACCCATAGCGATCAGATCTAAACAATCTGGGTGTTTTCAGATTGCTTGGATCTAATCGTTAAAAGTGAGTTTCGTAATT
>PCVT01000092.1 GCA_002787075.1 Parcubacteria group bacterium CG11_big_fil_rev_8_21_14_0_20_41_14 | reverse complement strand
TTTCGGGAATATGTAAATCAGCTAGTTGAATATAAGAAGCAGTTTTTGATTATTGGCAATGATAATGCAAGAACTTACGTGGATATTTTTGAACTAATACAAAAAAATAAAATCTGGGCAGGGTACGAAAAGGCAAAGGAATTTATACAGCCAGATGGATCAGTAAAAGGGTTTGGTAATATCGGATGGTATACAAATCTTGATGTATCTAAGCGACACGAATCCTTAACACTCTATAAAAAATATTCCCCGAAAGAATATCCTGCGTATGCAAATTATGATGCAATAGAAGTTAGCAAGGTTACTGATATACCTGTTGACCATAACGGGAAAATGGGTGTGCCTATTTCCTTTCTTGATAAATACAACCCTGATCAATTTGAACTTATTGGGTCAAGTAGTAATTTGTCGGGACCTATCGAAACAAAAGATGGTTTAGTCTATCGCTATAAAGACCGTAACGGATATATGCGCCAAGCGGCAAATGAGCGTTTTGCGCTTCCCGATGGTGACACTTGGCGACGAATTTATGACAGAATTGTAATTAGAAGAAAATAATATGAAAATCGAACTAAACAACATAAAAGTACGCGATGTATTCGATGGCTACAAAGACAGTGCCGAGGAAGGCGTTGTTGCGTACAACGGAAAGCTAGATATCCGTCCAAAGTACCAGCGCGAATTTGTGTATAAGCCAGAACAACGCAATCAAGTCATCAAAACTATTCTGCGCGGCTATCCAGACGGTGACGCATATTTCCCCATCAACACAATGTACTGGCTCAAAACTGATGACAACAATTTTGAGGTCATTGATGGTCAGCAGCGCACGCTTTCAATTTGCCAATATATAAATGGCGACTTTAGTATTGATGAGAAATATTTTCATAGCTTAAACAAGACAGAACAAGAATATATCCTGGAATATCCACTACAAGTGTATATCTGCACAGGAAGCGACAAAGAACGGCTTGAGTGGTTTGAAATAATCAATACCGCAGGCGAAATTTTAACACCTCAAGAACTACGCAACGCAAATTATACTGGCGAATGGCTTACAGACGCTAAGCGTTGGTTCTCTAAAAATGGCGCACCTGCGTATCGTATTGGTCAAGATTATGTAAAAGGGTCACCCATCCGCCAGGAATTTCTGGAAAAGGCATTGAAATGGATTTCAGCACACGACTACGGGGAAGAAAATCCTGCGGAGTACATGTCAAAACATCAGCACAACGAGAACGCTAACGAACTATGGGAGTACTTCCAAAGCGTCATAGACTGGGTGCGCGAGACTTTTCCCAATTACCGCAAGGAAATGGCGAGCGTGAATTGGGGTGAGCTATACAATCAATTCAGAGGCAAGAAACTAAACGCTACAAAATTGGAAGCAGAAGTTTCCAAGCTAATGCAAGACGAGGGTGTGAGCAGTAAATCGGGCATCTATCCGTTCGTCCTTACACGAGAAGAAAAACATCTTTCAATTCGTGCATTCAACGACAAAATGAAACGCGAAGCCTACGAGCGACAAAAAGGAATTTGCACCGCTAAAAATGCAGTATGTGGCAATGTTCATTTTGAGATAGAAGAAATGGAAGCCGACCACACAACTCCTTGGCACGAGGGAGGCAAAACAAATGCAGAAAACTGCCAAATGTTGTGCAAAGAGGATAATCGTCGAAAATCTGGAAAATAATCATATAGAAACTTATGGAGATCACTAAAATAAAAATTGAAAACTTCAAATCAATCAAAGAAATTGAATTTGATCTGAAGAAATACGGAAATAGTCACACGACCATGCTCGTTGGTATTAACGAGTCTGGAAAGAGCAACGTCCTT
>PCVT01000211.1 GCA_002787075.1 Parcubacteria group bacterium CG11_big_fil_rev_8_21_14_0_20_41_14 | reverse complement strand
TGTCAAAAGTTTCTCTTCTAATCCCTTAGTTCTTATTTATTCTTAAAGGTTTTTTGTAAAAACACTTGCCTCCCCCCTAAAATAGGGTTATCGTATGTTTTGCACACGTCAAAAGGAGGCGATTAACCATGAAACGATTGTCACGCTTTGTCATCTGGATTTGTACTAAGTTCACCAGGGAACAAATCGAATTTATTGTTAAAGAGCTGTCTGAAATTCTTAAAAGCCGTAACCCATCAGTTAAGCCCAAAGACGACTTCCAGGAGAAACATCCGAATTACCGTAAGTTCTTCGTTGACTCAACACCGCCCTTGGCTCAAAGCCCTATCGCTAAAAAAAAGTCCCTGTAAAAGACTTTAGGCTTTTACTGGCAGACTATCGAGCCTCGCGTAACAAAGAGCTAAAACCAGTTAGGCACATCACGGTACCCGCACATATCCGTTGCGCGCATTGCAACGCGCCGCATCAGTATCTGTGCTACAACAATGGACGTCCTAAATCTCAACTGCTCTGTAAGGTCTGCGGCGAAGTCTCTCAAGTTAACCCGAAATTTAAAAAACCTGAGAAAGCTAAATTCTTCTGTCCCTACTGCGGTTGCGCTTTATTCCGCTGGAAGCGTAAACCAGAAGTCACTATCCACAAATGTTGTAATGATAACTGCTCCTACCGTAGTAACGCTGTCTCTAAACTAAACCAGTTGGAGAAAGCTTTACAAAAAATTAAAAGCAGCCAGTTTAAACTTTGCTACCAGTACCGAGAGTACCACTTTACGCAAGCCGAGCTTACTCCCACAGGCCCAGCCAAACCGTTAGTCGATATTTCAAAGATCTATAACTCTCAAAATGTCCTTGGCCTTATCTTATCTTTTTATATATCGTTTGCTACCAGTGCGCGTAAAACAGCCTTTATTCTACGCTCTGTTTTCAATATCAACGTATCGCATCAAACTGTCCTTAACTACGCCGAAGCCGCGGCCTACTACTGCCACCGGTTTAATCTTAAGCACAAAGGCCCTGTGGACTCACGGCAGGCCGGCGATGAAGCTTATATCAAAGTTGCCGGCAAGGACAACTTCGCCTTTTTCTTTATCTCGCCTCAACGGCATAAAATCACTGCATATCACGTCGCTGAGTCCCGGGAAACTCTGCCGGCTGTTATTGCCATGAACGAAGCCACGAGAACCGCTCTGCCTGGCCAGAAGTTTACTTTAATTACTGATGGCAATCCTTCTTACCCGGCTGGTATCCACTTTTTAAACCAGCTCCGCGGCTCTAAGGATTTCATTAAACACCGGAAAGTCATCGGTCTGCAAAACCTTGATTCTGAATCCCAGCTCTTTAGACCCTTTAAGCAGCTCATCGAACGGCTCAACCGAACCTACAAGCATCATGTGCGGCCGGCCTGCGGGTTTAACTCTTTTAATGGTGCTGTGGCTTTAACCACACTCTTTTCCACTCATTACAACTTTTTGCGCCCACACATGGCCCTGGATTACCAAGTACCTACACCCATGTCGGAGCTTGAAGCGATATCTACTATTCAAGGCAAGTGGGCTAAGATAATCTCATTGGCCGCTTAACGCACAGTCGCCTGTTTTTCAAAGAGCTACAATCTATCACTCTATCTACCTTACCAGACTGATCGTTTTAACTGCATGCGTATCCCCGCTACGTCCGCCTATCAGACTGCCTTCTCACCTCGGGGATATGGGTTAAGCGCATACTCATCTATCTATCCCTTTACTCATATAACTTTT
>PCVT01000154.1 GCA_002787075.1 Parcubacteria group bacterium CG11_big_fil_rev_8_21_14_0_20_41_14 | reverse complement strand
GGACTTGTCGCTTGCGCGTTCAATCGAGTTCGCTCCCCACACCCGCGGCAGGTTCGCTCCCAGCGGACTTGTCGCTTGCTTACTTAATTTACATCATCCCCATACCACCATTCATACCTCCCATACCACCAGGCATGCCGCCAGAGTGGCCATCCTTTTCCTTTGGCAAGTCAGTTATAACTGCTTCAGTTGTTAAAAACATGGAAGCAATTGAAACCGCGTTCTGCAAAGCTGACTTGGTAACCTTTGTTGGGTCAACAATTCCAGCTGATATCATGTCATCTTCATACTTATCATCCTTAGCATTATACCCAAAATTTCCTGAATGCTTTTTAACTTCTTCCGCGACAACTGATCCCTCGCGTCCAGCGTTGAACGCTATCTGTTTGATTGGCTCTTCTAATGCCTTGCGCACGATTTCCATTCCAACGCGCTCGTCTGCTTCGTCGAACCGCATGTCTTCCAAAGCGCTCATTGCCCGCAAAGGAGCAACTCCTCCGCCAGCAACAATACCTTCTTCAATCGCGGCTTTGGTTGCTTCTAACGCGTCTTCAATTCTGTGCTTTTTCTCTTCCATTTCTGTTTCAGTGGCAGCTCCTACTTTGATGACTGCCACGCCTTTGCCTAATTTGCCCAAACGTTCGTTCAATTTTTCTTTGTCATAATCGCTGTCAGCGAGTTCTAATTCTTTGCGGATTGCGGCGATTTGCGCGTCAATGGCTTTTTGATCGCCTTTGCCTTCAATAATAGTTGTGTTCTCTTTTGTTGCAACTACTTTGCGCGCTGTTCCAAGATCAACAATTTCAGTGTTTTCCAATTTTAATCCAACTTCTTCGCTTATTACTTTTCCGCCTGTTACTACCGCGATGTCATTTAGCATTGCTTTTCTGCGATCTCCGAATCCAGGAGCTTTGATTGCTAAAGCATTAAATGTTCCGCGCAGTTTATTCACAATCAAAGTTGCAAGGGCTTGGCCTTCTACTTCTTCAGCTATGATGACAATGTCTTTTCTTCCGGTCTGAACCATTTTCTCGAGCAAAGGCAGAATTTCTTCAATTGATGAGATTTTTTTATCAGTGATTAGGATGTATGGATCTTCCATTACTGCTTCAAGGCGATCCGCGTCTGTTATCATGTATGGCGATACAAATCCTTTGTCAAACTGCATTCCTTCTACTAATTCCAATTCCATTCCAAATGACTGGCCTTGCTCTACTGTGATTGGAGCTTCGTGTCCGACTTTTACTATTGCTTGCGCGATTAGTTTGCCGATTTCTTTGTCATTGGCTGATATGGACGCGACTTGGGCCACTTCTTCTTCTTTGGCTGGGTCAATCTGTTTTGATTGGCTCTTAAGTGATTCAATTACGCGTTCAAGCGCTTTGTCCATTCCGCGCTTTACTGAAAGTGGGTTCGCGCCTGCTGTAATATTTTTGATTCCTGATCCAATCATTGCTTGCGCCAAAAGAGTGGCTGTGGTTGTTCCGTCTCCTGCCACGTCATTTGTTTTGGATGCGACTTCTTTTACAAGTTCTGATCCGATGTTTTCAAATTTGTCTTCTAGTTCTATTTCTTTGGCAACTGTAACTCCGTCTTTTGTGATTGTTGGAGATCCAAATCCTTTGTCTAATACGACATTTCTGCCTTTAGGGCCTAAAGTTACTTTTACCGCGTTTGCTAATTTGTCCACGCCTCTCTTTATTGATTGGCGCGCGTCCTCGTTGAATTTAATCTGTTTTGCCATATGTTATATTCCTTACTCAATTATTCCTACTATATCGCTCTCGCTGACCACGAGAACTTCTTCATCATTTATTTTGATTTCGTCAGCAGAGTATTTTCTAAATACTACTTTGTCCCCGACCTTCACGGACAAAGGCGCGATTTCTCCGTTATCTAATCTTTTGCCCGGGCCAGCCGCGATTACTTCGCCTTGTTCTGGCTTTTCTTTGTCTGCTGTGTCTGGCAGTACGATTCCGCTTTTGGAAATTTGCTCTTCCTCAAGCGCTTTGATGATCACTCTATCACCTAATGGTTTAATTTGCATATGCTTTTTTGATTATGATCCGCGCGCACCTGTCATCCCGAGGCCTTATCATTCTTGCTATGTTGCACATTGTGGTAAACGAACCACTTATTTCAGAATGATGCGCCCCGCAGGCCGAGAGGATCTTCTTGTTAATTACTTTATCTTTTATCACTCCCGAACCAAGAGTGATAATATGCTTGTGATATTCTATTGTACCGCATTTTTAAATGATGTCAAGGGGTGGCAAAAACGGTGTCTGGACAGCAAAAAAAGAAGCCCCAATATCCAAGAGATGCTTCTCAAGGATACCAGGGCTATATATAACATCTGTCTGTTTCAAACTCCGTTCATAGGAGTTTGGCCTGTGCGCCGGACAGTCGCGACACAGGACTTGAAGCTTTGCCGGGCGGATTTTAGTCGGGTGACTGGGCAGGTGCACAAAAAACATCGGATCCACCAATGCCGCGCGCACGAATTACCCAGCCACCCGACCTTGTTGGCGGGTGCCCGCCATGGGGAGTGGGGAGAAAAATATAGCAGAAGAGTCCATTCAGAAACGTCCCATTCACGCCATCCTTTTCCCCAAAAGGAGGCATTGGACTCTTCTGCCATAACCAAACAAGTTTTAAAAAAGCTTTAATTGTTTATTTTGAATTCCCAGTATATAGCAATAATCAAAACTTGTCAAGCCCGATTTTACACAAATTGGTCTTTTTTCGCTAATTTTAGCCAAAAAATCAATGGCTAAGCTAGCTTAGCCATTGCCGCGAGCTTGCCTCCCGCGCATACAAAATGCTCATACCTAAAAATACCGCGCTAATCATCATGCCCGCGTATAAAGACCAAGGATAATGATCTAATAAAAAAATTATGATCAATGGGATTAAAAATATCACAGTGTCATTGCGATGATAAGATTGCCGCGTCGTTCTCAGAGTACTACTCACTCCTAGCAATGACACAAGGAGGAATAACAAGACAAATATCACCCCCACAATCCCCAATTCCGCCCATATCAATAACAATACATTATGCACTGGCTGATAAAACCAGGCTTGCTGAGAATCATTAATCTCATCATGCACTGCTAAGCCGAAATTTCCAATCCCGACCCCAAGCATAGGATGCTTTTTTATAATCTCCCAACCCTGATTCATGGACGAGACCCGCTCCATATTTGATTTTATCTCAAGCCGTCCTTGCAAGCCAAGACGAGTATTCATTGGTTCAGAAAATAAGGAATAAAAACACGCAACAGAAAGAATGCTTATTAAAATAATCTTAATCCCCTGCATCCATTTCTTGCGGACAAAAAGCATAATCACAAATCCAATCAAAAATACTCCAAACCCCAGCCACGCGCTTCTAGAAAAAGTCGCGAGAAGCCCGAACAACAGCACAATGTAAATTGGATAGCGCAATACATCAATCAAACTCTGACTTTGCGCTTTCATCTTATCTATCACCAACATTAAAGACAGCACCAGCCACCCACCCAGCATATTCGGATGCGAGAATGTTCCATACGCCCTGAGCCAGCGACGCAAATCCGTCTCAACAACGCTCACTCCAAGATCTTCTGCCTTTTGGGACGCGATTCCAATCCAAGTTGAGCTAGGCACTTCCTGAAGCAAAAATTGATACAACCCAAACAATGCCTGAATTAAGCCAGACAATATAATGGCCCAAGATAATTTTTTAAAACTAACTGCTCCGGAGGACAAAATCAAAAACACTGCGATTGCCTCAACAAGAACAATCCACCTCTCAAGCGCGATATTTGGATCAATTGACCAGATTATTGTTGCGCCTGCCCAGATTATCAATAATAATAAAGCGCCCGCCGGACTAAACACGCGCTTCAGATTAAAACGCGGTTTTGCTTTCGCAATATATATTGCTCCTCGGATTATTACTGCAATCAAAATAATCAACAGTAAAACCTCAGTCGCGTACAAGGACTTTGTTCCATATTCCCAGTATCCGGCCGATTCGGCGGGCAGGTCTCCATTGATTGATCCTTCTTGCAAAATCAACCTTGCCTGCCAAGGAATCAAAAACACGAATAGCAAGATTCCATATTCAATTATTTTGTTTAATATTTTCATGTCATCCCGAGTCTTCATAATACTCAATTATATTAAATAATGTGGTAAACGAATTATATCATTCAAAATGATGTACTTTGCAAGACGAGAGGATCCCGCTAATCAACGAATAATGCAACGATTAAGGGGGTCCTCTCACCCTGTGAAGTTTTTCTGTCTATTTACATCATTCGTTTACCACGACAATACTTTTATTAAAGCACTCTTAGGGCTCGGGATGACAATTATTGCATCACTTTCTCATACTTCTTCACAAACGCCTCCAAATGCTCCAAACGCTTATCATTCACATGGAACTTTAAAAGCCCGTCCTCCACGCGCACCCGCGTATCCTGATTCATTATATCACGAATTCGCGATGGAAATTTCGCGCGCTGAATACTCTCGGCAATTATGCTAAACGGACGCAGAACATACTCAACAATCACCCGCAAGCGCGGCTTGGCCTTAATATAGCGATGCGAATGCGTATATGCCAGGCTTGCGTTCGGCATATTCTGCTTTAGCCAGTCCTTATTCGCGTTCCAAAATTTCTTGTACAACCCGCGAGAATCATACAAAGCATAAAAATTTAGCACCCAATACATAAAATCAATATCCCGCTTTCCCATTTTCAAATGAGAAAAATCAAGATGATTCTCATCCATGAACATGCTTAAACAAATTTTGTTTCTGGTATTTTTGTATCCGGGTCTAATGCGCATCATTGACAACAGCAACAAGCAAAACAATCGCGACAGCCATACTCCGCCTTTTTTAGTAATTATGACCAGATCAATGTCACTCTCTTTTTTAGCATTATTAAATGCCAAAGAATTGCAAACAAATATGGCGCGGACAAACGGAGCGCGCGCGAGCATGCTGATTATTTCGCGCGCTCTATCAAATTTTTGTTTCGCTATAATATAGCGCTCATGCCGAATTTTGATTATTTTATCAGACCCGCGCAAATAAAAAAATCCATTCTTAAAATGAATTTTATCTTTTAAAAATTGGCTTCTTTCCAAGCAGTCGCGCGCTTCAAATAATGATGCTCCTTCAAAAGATCCTGATAAATTCAAAACAAACCTGTGGATTTCAATCAATGTCAAAGGATAATCAAAAATATCAAAATACGCGACCGCGGCGAGAATTGATTTTTCCAATTGGGATGCCATGGGGTCATGATAACAAAAAACACAGCAAAGAGCCATGCTAATAAATCCAAAAACCAAAAGCTTTTATATTTTACCGGATCACTTTCTTCAAATACTGCCCAGTATAGCTTTGCTTAATTTGCGCGACTTCATGCGGCGTGCCTTGCGCTACTAATTCGCCTCCTTTATCCCCGCCTTCAGGGCCTAAATCAATAATCCAGTCGCAAGATTTTATCACGTCAAGATTATGCTCTATGATCAAGACAGTATTTCCTTTATCCACCAAAGCGTTTAACACATGAAGCAATCGTTCCACATCTTGAAAATGCAAACCAGTGGTTGGCTCATCTAGTATGTATAATGTTTTTCCAGTCGCGCGACGGGATAATTCAGTCGCGAGCTTTATCCTTTGCGCTTCTCCTCCAGATAATGTAGTCGCGCTTTGGCCTAAATGAATATAGCCAAGACCAACTTCAAACAAAGTTTCTAATTTTGATTTTATAGAAGGAATATTTTTGAAAAACAAGCGCGCTTCCTCAACAGTCATAGCCAATACATCAGCGATATTCTTATCATGATAATGAATTTCCAAAACTTGAGGGTTGTATCGCTTGCCATGGCATTCTTCGCAATCCACATACACGTCTGGCAAAAAATTCATTTCAATTCTTTTAACTCCGTCACCCTCGCATGCTTCGCATCTTCCGCCACGCACATTGAACGAAAACTTACCTGCTTTATAGCCGCGAATTTTCGCTTCAGGAACTTGCGTAAACAAATCTCTAATAGGAGTAAACAAGCCAGTATATGTGGCAGGATTAGAGCGCGGTGTTCTGCCGATTGGGGATTGGTCAATATCAATTACTTTATCAATGCTTTCCAAATTCTTGATTTCTTTATGCTCTCCAGGCCGTTCTTTGGCCGAATAGAAATGTTGTAAAAGATGTTTAGCAAGGATATCAGTCATAAGGGTTGATTTTCCAGAGCCAGACACGCCAGTAATTGCCACGAGCTTGCCCAATGGAATATCAACATCAATATTTTTCAAATTAAACTCTTTAGCGCCGATAATGGAAATTTTTCTGCCATTGCCTTTGCGATATTTTTTAGGAGCTTTAATTGATTTGGCGCCTGAGACATATTGCCCAGTAACTGATTTTTTACTCTTTTTGATTTGGGACGCAGTGCCTTCAAATATCACTTCTCCACCATGCTCTCCTGCCCCAGGGCCAATGTCAACAATCCAGTCCGCTTCAAGAATAGTGTCTTCATCATGCTCAACCACAATAACGGTGTTGCCTAAATCCCGCAACGCTTTGAGGGTTTCAATGAGCCGGGCATTATCGCGCTGATGCAAGCCAATTGAGGGTTCGTCTAGAATATACAGCACGCCAGTTAATGCAGACCCGATTTGCGTGGCTAAACGTATTCTCTGCGCTTCTCCTCCTGACAAAGTATGCGCGGCCCGGGACAAAGTAATGTAATTCAATCCCACATTCTGCAAAAATTCTAAACGCGCTATAATTTCTTTCAGCACCAATTTAGCGATTTTCATTTGAGATTCATTTAGCGGAGATTTTGACGAAGCCAAAAATTTGAAATACACTAATGACTGATCAATGGAAAGCTCTGTGACTTCAGAAACATTTTTGTCAGCCACAGTCACGGCCAAAGCTTCTTTCTTTAGCCGTTTGCCTTGGCACTTTGGGCACAGCTTCACGCGCATGTAGGTTTCTATTTCTCTGCGGATGTAATCAGAGTCAGTTTCACGATACCGGCGCATTAAGTTGTTTACCACGCCTTCAAACTCAGTTTCAAACTCTTTTACTTTGCCTTCGGATTCTGGGTTAGTTACATTGTAGCGCGCGGTTCCTGTACCATGAAAGACCTTATCCAATGCCTGTTTTGGCAAATCTTTCACTGGCTTATTGATTGAAAAATTATTTTCTTTTGCCACTTCTGATAAAATTCTAAAATACCATCCATTAAACGCGGCAGTTCTGGACCAGGGCCGAATAGCGCCTTCTGCGATTGAAAGCCGCTTGTTTGGGATGACTAAGTCAATATCAACTTCCAATTTTGTTCCTAAGCCAGTGCACTCTTCGCACGCGCCATGCGGAGAATTGAATGAAAAATTTCTTGATTCTAACAAAGGAAGATTTATTCCGCAATCTGGGCATGCTAGGTGCTGGGAGTACATAATTTCTCCCCCCGTATTCAGAGCCTGTCCCGAGTATTCCGAGGGAGGGAGATTAAGAGGGGGTTCTTCCGTGTCAGACGCAACAGCGACAATCACCAACCCATCCCCCAAATCCAGCGCAGTTTCCAAGGAATCAGCTAAGCGCGATTTGTCATCAGCAGATGGTTTTGCTTTCACAGTTAAGCGATCCACCACCACTTCAATAGTATGCTTGCATTGCTTATCTAAACGCTTGTCTTGGGCTTCTTCAATTGATATCACTTCCCCATCCAAACGCACGCGCGCGTATCCGCTTCTCGCTAATTCCGCGAACACATGCCGATGCTCACCTTTCTGATCGCGAATCAAGGGCGAGAGTAGCATAATTTTAGTTTCATCTGCTAATTTTTGGATTGAACGGATTATCTGCTCTTTGCTTTGCTTGGTAATGACTCGGAAGCATTTAGGGCAATGAGGCGTACCCACTCTGGCGTATAAGACACGCAGATAATCATATACTTCTGTGACTGTGCCTACTGTTGAGCGAGGGTTGTGGGATGCTGATTTTTGATCAATGGAGATTGCCGGTGATAATCCGTCTATGCGATCCACGTCTGGCTTATCCATTAAACCCAAAAACTGCCTTGCATAGGCAGATAAGGACTCAACATATCGTCTTTGCCCTTCCGCGTAAATTGTATCAAATGCTAAAGAAGATTTTCCAGATCCAGAAATACCAGTGATTACCACTAGCTTGTTGCGCGGAATATCCAAAGATATATTCTTTAGATTATGTACTCTTGCGCCTTTAATTGCTATTGAATCGGTTTTTTGATGAGGCATAATTTGATAAG
>PCVT01000039.1:1918-2251 GCA_002787075.1 Parcubacteria group bacterium CG11_big_fil_rev_8_21_14_0_20_41_14 | reverse complement strand
GAATCCCCGGCCGTCAGGCCGTTCGGGGAGGGAGTAACCCCTAAATCCTGGTAAGTAGACTAAAATAGCGGTAGATGGAACTGATTAAGTTAGCCCACTGTGTTTATCACTGTGACTACCATATAGTCATCGTCACAAAATACCGGAGGGAGATATTTAACCAGGGAGTTTTTGCTTACCTTAAAGTCCGGTTGGCGGAAATTACCGAGCACTATCCCCAAATCAAGTTAAAACAGTTAAACCACGACAAAGACCACCTGCACCTGTTAATCTCCATTCCGCCAACCATGGGTGTCGGTAAAGCCATCGGGATTATCAAAGCCAATACGGCTA
>PCVT01000039.1:0-1893 GCA_002787075.1 Parcubacteria group bacterium CG11_big_fil_rev_8_21_14_0_20_41_14 | reverse complement strand
TAAAGACCTCAAGCAAAAATTCCCTTTCATCAAACAAACCTACTGGGGGACTAACGCCGTCTGGAGCGAAGGCTATTTTGTGACCACTGTGGGAGCCAACGAGCAAGCAATCAAGAAATACATCGAGGCACAGGGCCAAGAGGATTTAGGGCAAACCTTGTTTGAGATCAGCTAATACCCCGACCGTAAGGTCGGGGGAAGTTTATCATTTCATTATCACCTGTTCTTTTTGCAATTCTAATTAACTTATTGGCATCATCAGCTTCTTGAGCTGCTAAATAAACTTCCTCTGAACCTGAACTTACCCTCTTTTTCTCTCCCGTAGTCAATTCTGGAACCCCCCCCACAAGTTTTTGCCACCAACTCTTTCCGTCTACGGGTAAATCTAGTTTATTATTTTCCGTCATCAAGTTCTAGTACCAACTTTTATAACCGCTTCTACCAGAATAAGGGTTGTAATTTCCTCTTGAGCTCCAATTATCAAATTTGTAACTATTAGGCGATGTCCTGTAATGCGGCATTACATAACTACCGCTGCTTCTCGTATACCCCCTCACTCTTACCCTCGCTTCAACCATTTCTGCCCTTAAGGCCAATAATCCAAATACTATCGCCAAAATCAAAATAACTTTTTTCATATCAATTATGATTATATCATTTTTTTTAGTCGCCGTTCAGGTTATTTTTGAAAAACGATAACAACCCTATGCCTTGGTAATTTTATCCCCTTTTCTGTTTTGTATTGCTCAACATATTTTTTTAAAACGCTTCTATCTTTTTCCGAGTCAAAATCCTCAAATATCGGCACGCCTTGTAAAAATATATCTAAATCTGTCTCACTCAAATAATACTCATCGCAAAAATAATCTTGGACAAAAACTGTTTTAAACCCGGATTTCCTAGCCTCTTTTTCATCCACCGCCGCTTGCAGATTGTCCCACTGGCCAAAATTCTGCCCTCTCCCGAAAACCTCTTTGATGGCCCGGCAGTCCTGTTCTCCAATGTCAATCTCCACAAAATAACCCCCAGGTTTCAGCAACCGAAACGCTTCAATAAAAGGTGTCGGCCCTCTCCGGCTATAAATCACCTCAAATTGTCCATCTTTATAATTCGTCTTAAAAGCGTCCTGTTTCTCAAAAACAACATTCCTGATTCCTTTTTGACTCTGTAACTTCCTAGCCGCTTTTAGCATTTCCTGTGATTCATCAATTGCCATAACCTTCTTAAAATAAAGCGCCATCAAAAGCGTAAAATAACCGTCGGCACAACCTAAATCCAAAGCCATTTTGTTTTTGCCACTAATCTCCATCAATTTTTCTTTAAACACCTTTTCTGGGTCGCCATTTGGGCATTCCATCACATTCCGGTAATGTTCAGTATGGTAATCCCCGAATTTTCTCGCCACTTTATCGTAAAAATTATCTGCCATACCTAAATTCTACCAAAATAAGAACCACTTTTATTGAGGAAAAAACAAAGCTCCCAGCAATAGAGGAAATACGGACTGCTTTTTTAACTCCTTAACCAAGCCTTTCGCTAGCAAGTCTACACTCTTGAAATATAAGTCTCTTCAATTGTGCTACCGATATGCGCCTTAAACTTATCCCTTTTTCTGGAATTAACACCTATTAATTCAACCTCAACATTATAGTCTCCTGGATCTAACTTATAATGAGGTGTTCGCCATCTGTATAAATAGGCTTCGTTATTCCACCCATAAGCCTCACTGTCATTTTCATATTTCGCAAAAACATCAAGAATAACAGAAGTTCCTATAAATACTGTTTCAGGCTCGGGATAATTTGCAAGCCTTTGTCTATCCAAAGGGCTAGCAAAAGGTAACTCTAAAGTCCCCGCCCACCTTCCTTTCATTGTCTTATTTATCTCTATAAA
>PCVT01000016.1:1779-10100 GCA_002787075.1 Parcubacteria group bacterium CG11_big_fil_rev_8_21_14_0_20_41_14 | reverse complement strand
AATCCCTGAATTAGAAAAGCCGGCGGTTGAGGTAGTCTGGCGAGAGCTTCAATCCCATCTCGGAGGCTAAACATATGGAAAAACGACAAAAACAACACTTGGCCATCTTCAACTCTCCTTTCCTCGATCTCATCTTGGAAGGGAGGAAAACTATTGAGGGGCGTTTCAGCAAAGTGCGCTGTGCCCCCTTTGGAGTGATAGAAGAAGGTGACATGGTGCTTATGAAAGAAAGCGGCGGCTTGGTCAGAGGATCATTTGTTGTGGCGAAAATGGAGAGTTTTGAGAATCTCACAGAGGAGAAACTCAAAGAGCTTGAAGCGCGTTACAGCGAATCTCTTTGCGTCGATGCCGATCCGCAGTACTGGCAGAGGCGGCGTGCGTCCAAGTACGCAACCTTGATGCACGTCGCCCAACCAACTCGTTTCAAGCAACCATTTCCATTTCCAAAGAAAGATCGTCGGGGATGGGTGGTGCTCGATAAACCAATCAACGCCACAGCTTGAAGGAGGCTCACATTGGACACTAAGATATATGTCGCGGGCAAAATTTGTAGCGGTAAGTCAACGCTCGCGAAGAAAATTGCGGAGCACACCGGCTATCCGTTGATTTCTTTCGGCGGGATTCTCAAAGACCATCTAGTCAGAAGCGACATACCAGTGACACGCGAAAGTCTGCAGCGCATTGGACAAGAACTCATCGATCAACTTGGCTACGATGGGTTTTTGCGATGGTCAATCGAGCATTCGCCGCAGATTCAGTGGAATGGTCCGCTCATCGTTGACGGCCTAAGGCACGGGACGATTTATATTCGTCTCGTTGGGTTATTTCCTCGTGGCGTTCTCGTTTACTGCGTATGCGATCTGGGGACGCAGCTTGCGCGACTCATGACTCGCGATCAGCTAGACGAAAACGACGCGCGCGAGACTCTTTCTCATGAGACGGAACAGTACGTTTCGGAACTTGAGGCGTCAGCCAACCTGTTCTTTCGGCCGGGAGATTTGGCAGACGATTTCCTGGCACAACTCGATGCTCTTATCAAGCAACAGCAATGATAAGAGTGTCAGCAACTTCGGCCTCTGCGATTCATCCTATAAAGGAAAATCGCAGAGGCATTTTCTATTCCAAAGTTTTCAGAAAACTGGTATAATGAAATTGAGATTTTATGAAAAATATTGAATCCGAAATTAAAAGATTTCTTGTTGAGCGGGGTTGGGATAAACTCCGTCCTTCTGATTTAGCAAAGTCCATATCCATTGAAGCGGCAGAGCTTTTGGAAGTTTTTCAGTGGACAAGCTTAGATATTGAAGAAACAAAGCGCGATGCTCAAAGAATAGAGGATATTAAAAAAGAGTTGGCTGATGTATTTATATACGCCATTGAGATGGCAATACTGCTACATCTTGACGTTGAAAAAATAGTGATGGCTAAATTGGAACAAGTGAGAAGAAAATACCCCGCGGAACTTATGCGAAAGAACGCAAAAGAAGAATCTGGCTCCGGCGCCGATCCAAAGTATTGGAAAATTAAAAATTCAGCCCGCCGCTCCAAAAAACCATAACGCGTTCTTGCTTCGTTTGTTCGGCTCGTAGGCAAAAATTGGGGAGTTTGAGGAGGAAAATTTTTGCCCGCGAGCCGCAAGCGTAGCCCCGCCGCCTTGTTCGTCAGAACAGAACCGAGCAGAAAAATTGCCTTATCATTTTTTGATTTTGCACGCGCCGATTTTTTTCTTTTAAAGGAAAAGCAATTTTTCTGCGAGGCAGTGCCGTGTGAGCGGCACGGCGGCGGGGCGGAGCGAGTTGGATTTTTTCAGGAATTTTTGCTAAAATAGGTTCGAGCGTGGTTGTATAGATACACCAAAAAATACTCTATCATTGTGATAGAGTATTTTTTGGTGCGCCGTGAGGGATTTGAACCCCCGACAATCTCCTTAAGAGGGAGCTGCTCTACCAACTGAGCTAACGGCGCATGATATATGTGGATGGCTGCAAGCCAGCCGTAGCCTTGGCGAAGTCTGGTGCGCCCTGAGGGATTCGAACCCCCGACCTACTGGTCCGAAGCCAGTCGCTCTAATCCGCTGAGCTAAGGGCGCGCAATGAAAAGCATCTTACCACAATACTTTAAAAAATCAAGCATTCTATAATCAAAAAATCAAATTCCAACATATTCTCTTTTAAGCTCTTCTTGGCCTATTTTTTCCTCGCGCAATCGAGCTTCTTCCAAAGCAAAAGAAATTTGGCCAGATATAATAGAGAGCATAAGCACATTATTGCTTGAAAATTCTCCGCGCGCTTTGTCCGCGAGCGCTAAAACGCCGATATTTTTTTCTTCAACTTTAATGCTTTTCGCGAGCAAATTGCGCTTTGCGTAAAATGATTTTTCGCTCATAGCGTACGCGCTTGACGAAATTCTGATTGACCCATCTTCAGTTCTTAACTTGTGCATATACGCGTCGCTTGAAGCGGCAAAAGTTTTTGGAATATGTTTTGGAGACAAGCCGATTGAGGCGATAATATCCAATTGATCAGAATTTTCTTTTTTATATATTCCCAAAAACGCTCCAGCAGAAGGTATGGCGCGCACAGTTATAGCTAGAATCTCGCTTGCCAAAGAATCAATATTGTTCAAATGCTCGGGCATATTTATTAAATCGCTTATAGCGGAAATAATCGCGATGCGAGTGGTATCTTCTGTTAATCTTTCTGATAAAACTGACGCGATTTTTTCCAGAATTTTCAGAGCGATTTCAGGGCTATCTATTTTTAGCTTTTCAAAATTGTCTTTGCTTAATTTAAGTATCACAGTGTCATCTTTACTTGCCCTTGCTTCTGATTGATGGATTTGCTTATTGTTCAAAATTCCTGATTCGCCGAAAAAATACCCTTGCTCTAAATTAGCAATGGTTACCATATCCCTGTCCAACTCATGCGTTATAGATACAGCGCCTTTTTGGATAATAAACAGATTTTCGCTTGGCTCGCCCGAGGCATACACGGTTCTTGAATCATGATATTGCTGAACGATTATTAGGGATGATATTTTTTTTTGCTCTTCCGTTGTAAAGTCGGAAAATAGCTGGATATTCTCTATCATAATTTAAGTACTCAAAGTTCTCGGATCAATCATATTGCTTACTGCTGCTTCTTTTGTTATTACTCCTTCCTTGAAAAGCCGCTTAATATCCTGGTCCATGGTTACCATTCCAATGTCAGCAGATGTTTGGATAACGGTTTTTATCTGGGCTATTTTGTTTTCCCGAATCAAGTTTGAAACAGCTGAATTGTTGATCAGAATTTCGCGCGACGCGATTCTTCCTCCTTGATTTTTTACAAGCAGGCGTTGGGAAATGACTCCTCTTAAAGACATGGAGAGCTGAACCCGAATTTGATCCTGCTGATATGGAGGGAATACATCTATAATTCTATCCACGGTCTGCGCCGCGTTGATCGTATGCAGAGTCGCGAGCACCAAATGCCCAGTTTCAGCCAAAGTCATGGTCGCTGCAATGGTTTCCAAATCCCGCATTTCTCCAACCATGATAACATCAGGATCCTGCCTTAAAGTGTGCTTCAATCCAGCGGCGAATGAGAGCACATCGCTACCTAGCTCGCGCTGTTTTACAATGCTGTCTGATGGCTCAAATATAAATTCAATCGGATCTTCCAAAGTTACAATATGGCAGTTGCGTTCGGAATTAATAAGGTTGATCATTGCCGCTAGAGTGGTTGATTTTCCGCATCCAGTTGGCCCAGTTACAAGTATAAGGCCGTCTTTTAAGCGCGCAAGCTTGTATGCTGCCTCAGGCATTGCGATTTCCTCCATTTTAGGAATATGATGCGTAACTACGCGCGCAACCATGCCAAGATTACCTTTTTCCCAATGCATATTAATGCGGAATCGCGCTACATCTTCAATTTCGTACGACATGTCCAAATCCCGCTCTTTTATGAGCTTTTCTTTTTGTGCTTCTGATATAATTGGGTACAAAATTTGCTGTATATTTTCGCTAGTAAGTGGTTCTTGGCCTTCAATAGCGCGCAAAGATCCGTCAATTCTTAGAATTGGCGTTTGATCCGCGACTAAATGCAAGTCGCTTGCTTTATTATTTACTGCTATATTAAACAGCTCGTTTATTTTTGTTTTATCTTGTATATTTGTTTTCATTTTTTTATTATACCATATTTTCTATTCTTGCACGATAATTTTTGTTCCAATATCTGCCCAGTTGAACACTTCTTCCGCAGATCCTACTCCTAAGCGCACGCATCCATGCGAAACCGCGGTTCCTAAATGATCCTCGCCTTCGCGATACCCGCTTGGCCAGTAGGGTAGTTCATGAATGCCATGGCCTCTTGAAGTGAATGCCATCCAGAATGGCATATATAATCCATAGGTTTTAGAATAGGCAAGTTTTGATTTGTTCAGAATTTTGTGTTCTCCGATTGGCGTTTTATACCCATATCTGCCAGTTGATGTCTTGAATGTGCTGATACGAAATCCGTTTTCATAATATGAAAATGATTGATCAGACAAATCAATGATTATTGTTTTTTCGTTTGATTCAATGGCGCGTGCTTTTTCAGGAACGCTCAAAGACAGGGCTTGATTATTTTTCTGTATTGCGATGTTGATTGTTTTTCCTGTTTCTTCCTGCTCAAGCGGGATAGGGTATGTTTTTATCAAATTTCCACTTGGAGTAAATGCTTTGAATATTTCTTTACCATCTTTTTTAAGGATCGCTGAAATAGAAGCTGGCTCATTTTGCTCGAATTTTTGTATGGCAATATGCACTCCATTGCGATATGTTCTATCATCCGCGAAAAATCCTGGATTTATTTTAGGAATTCCAAATCCATTAAAAATCCGCACATGAGGTCCGCCTCCTCCTGCTGGAGCTGTGATGATTTCTGGTATGTTGTCCTGATCCAGATCTCCGGCCGCGACATTTACGCCGCCTGAGAATCGCGCGTCATATGCTTCCCATGAATTAATTATTGATCCATCCAATCGCGCGAGATATACTTTGCCAATTATTCCGGAAGGAGATCCAATAAGAATCTCGCTTGTGCCATCGCCTCCTAAATCAATCTGAGTAATGGATCGCAGTTCATCAAATGGAAGCGTGAGCTTAGCGGTCGATCCATCTGAAAAGGAGAGAGGGAAGGAGTATGTTTGGGTGCTGGCGTATACTATTGCAGAATGCCAAAATCCAAATAACAAAGGACAAAGGAATGCCAAAATCCAAAACCCAAAATTTAAGCTAACTATTTTGTCATTTGTCATTTGAGCTTTGAGTTTTGTTTGACATTTGAGTTTTGTCATTTGGATTTTATAGATTATTCTTTCAGCGTCGCGTCTAATAATATCCTCATATCATCCCATTGCGCGCCGATTTGATCAGCGCCCAAGGTAATAGCCACTACTTCTTTGCCTGATTTGTTTTTTGCTTTCATGGTTAAGCATCTGCCTGCTTCATAAGTAAATCCAGTTTTTGAGCCAAGAATGGTATATGGCAAATTTATTAGCTTGTTTGAATTCTGCATTGAAATTCGCTTGCCTGTAGCTGTTGCTATTGTGAAATATTTTGGCGTTGTTGCTTGCAAAAATGTCATGTCCGCGAATAGATTTTTGGATAGGATCATTAAGTCATGCGCAGTAGAGACATTTTCACTTGAAAGTCCTGTTACTTCAACATAATGCGTGTTTTCCATGCCAAGGTCTTTGGCTTTTTGATTCATTTTATCCACGAATTCTTGGTGCGTAAGCCCGGTTGAGCGGGCAAGAGCTTTTGCCGCGTTGTTCGCGCTTTTTATAAGAGTCGCGTAAAACAGATCATGCGTTGTAAACACATCTCCAGTTTTTACATAAATTTTTGATGGTATGGTATCATCTTGGGCTTTCATGGAAATTTTCGCGTTCCATCCTGGGTTATGGTCTAAGAATACAGCAGCTGTCATTAGCTTGGTCAAGCTCGCTATTGGCCTTTGTATTTCACTCCCGCGCTCAAGAAGAATTTCGCCGGTTTTCGCGTCAAGAATTAGCATTGATTCAGAATTTATTTTTTCTTTTAAGTATTCGCTTTTGTCTAAATGGTCCGCGAACACAGCTATAAATCCGCTTGCTTGGCTTGTTTGCGCTGTAAGAGTGCGCGTTTTCGTGTTAATACTTCCTTCAAGATTCTGCCAAGAGCTGAGATTTTGATCAAAAATATATATTTCTTTGTATCTAGCTTCTTCGCTAGAATAGAGCATGTTAAGCGCGATAGAGTTTGAGAGCTGATTATCGGTTGCTGGGAGAATCGCGTAATGATACACGTTTGAGACAAGGTCTTTATCAAGCAGAGTGGCTGGGTAGAATTCTGGCTTAATTAGTTCAACAAAAGCGCTATGGTTTAATGTGTTTGGTTTTATTGTGATGTACGCGTCTTTTTCTTGTGTTGTTATGGTATAGCCGGTTTGTAGATCTGATTTTGTCACGCGTTGGGAGAGAATTATTTCTGATTGGCCCAAGGCATGGTATGGAATGCCAAATGTCAAAATTACAATGCCAAACAAAATCCCAATGCCAAAACTTAAATTTGAAATTTTTTTGTTTGGAATCTTGAATTTATAATTTGTGGCTTGTTTGAAATTTGTCATTTGGGTTTTGCTATTTGTTTTATTATACCATACTCTCGCATTTTTGCAGATTTTATGGTAATCTTTTTGTATATGATTAAGCAAAAGATCGCTGAAAAAATCAAGAAAGCGTTTAAAAAGGAGTTTAATATTGCTTTAGATGAAGTTGATTTAAGTTATCCTGAATCGCAATTCGGGGATTTTTCCGTTTCTTGTCATAAGTTTGCAAAGGATTTAAAGATGAGTCCACAGGAAATCGCGCAGAAACTGTCAGAAACGCTTAAAGACAAGCTTATCGCGAAAACAGAAGCAATTGCTGGATATCTTAATATATTTGTTGATTCGGGGATGCTATCCAAAGAAGTTTTATCAGACATTCTGAATCAGGAAAATGCGTATGGATCATCCAAAATTACAAAACAAAAAATTGTGCTTGAATATTCTTCTCCTAATACAAACAAGCCATTGCATTTAGGGCATGCAAGGAATAATATGCTGGGAATGTCTTTGAGCTGTCTTTTAGAGTCCCAAGGCGCGGAAGTTATTAAAACTCAGATTATCAATGATCGTGGCATTCATATTATGAAGTCATTGGTTGCGTATCAGAAATTAGGCAATAACGAAACTCCAGAGAGCGCGGGTATGAAGGGGGATCATTTTGTTGGCAAATATTATGTTTTGTTTGATGAGGAGACAATGATGGATGAGGCACAAGAGGCATTGCGCAAATGGGAAGCAGGGGATGCAAAAGTCGTGAAACTTTGGGAGCAAATGAATAAGTGGGTATATGAAGGATATGAGGATACTTATCGCGATCTTGGAAGCGAGTTTGACAAGGATTATTATGAAAGCGAAATCTATAAATCAGGAAAAGAAATAGTGGCTCAGGGTATTTTAAAGGATGTGTTCAAAAAAGAAGAGGATGGATCTGTTTCAATTAACTTGGAAGATATTGATTTGGATAAAAAGATTTTGCAAAGAGCTGATGGCACGAGCATATATATTACTCAGGATTTGGCTTTGGCTGTGGAGCGGCAGAAAGAATTCAAAGCTGACTCTCTTATTTATGTTGTTGGCCAGGAGCAAGAATATCATTTCAAAGTTTTGTTTGAGATTTTAAAGAGGCTGGGATATGAGTGGGCGAAAAATTTGCGCCATTTATCCTATGGGTTAGTGTTTTTGCCTGAAGGAAAAATGAAGTCCCGCGAAGGCAAGGTGGTTGACGCGGATGATATTATCGCCGAGGTTGAGGATTTGGCTGCTAAAGAAATTAAAAAGCGATTCCCTGAAATTAGCGATGCTGAACTTGGTCAAAGGTCAGATGCAATCGGGCTTGGGGCTTTGAAGTTTATGCTTTTGCGCGTGACTCCAAGTCAGGCAATTCATTTTGATCCAAAAGAAGCAATTTCGTTTGAGGGTTCTACTGGGCCATATGTTCAGTATGTATTCGCGAGAATTTCAAGCATTTTGGAGAACATGGAATTGCCTGAAATAGATGATGTTGATTTTTCTTTGTTAGCGGAAAAAGAAGAAAAAGAGCTTGTTCTTAAACTGATGCAATATCCAGAAGTGCTTTCAAGCGCAGCTGAAAATTATAATCCAAGCGCTTTGTGCAATTATTTATTAGAGCTTTCTCAAATTTTTAATTCGTTTTATCACAAGCATTCGGTTTTGAAGGCAGAGGGAGGCACTGTCCGGGACGCGCGT
>PCVT01000016.1:0-1723 GCA_002787075.1 Parcubacteria group bacterium CG11_big_fil_rev_8_21_14_0_20_41_14 | reverse complement strand
AATATTTTGGGGATTGAGGCAGTGAGTAAGATGTAGGGTTTATTTAAAGGTGAGACCTTTTGGAAAGGTCTCACCTTTTTTGATCCGTCATTCTGGAGGCGGGTACTCCTGCCGATAGAATCTTGCTTTGCTTTTTAAAACAAGATATTATTAAGTTGTATGAGGGAAGGAGGAATACAACAAAGTTATCGTGTCCAAATATCGTTTTTCGCGGCAATTAGTTTTTTTGTCGCGCTTGTTTTTGGCGTGGACGCGGCATTTGCCAGAACAAACATAAGCGCCTCAAGCGTAAATATTACTGAAGACACTGTATGGACTCTTGATAATTCTCCTTATGTAATTTCTGATCACGCGTTGCTAGATGTGAACGCGACATTGACCATTGAGCCAGGCGTTGTTATAAAATTTATTCCAAATCATTATCTGCGCAGGTATAATGGTATTAAAGTTTCTGTCGGCGGAAAAATTATAGCTCAAGGAACAGAGGAGAATCCTATAATTTTTACTTCGTATTATGATGATGAATATGGCGGAGATACGAATGGCGATGGAAACGCGTCTCTTGCCTCTGCTGGGGATTGGCGCGGCATCATATTTGACGCGGACGAATCCGAACTTTCACATGTAAAAATATTATACGCGGCAAATATTTATGAATCATACGGCGCTATTGAAGCAAAGAACGGGTCTTCTTTGTCTGTTTCAAATTCAGTTATCCAATATTGCAAAGGTTCATGCATACGTTTGAATGAGCCAACTAGCGCGCGATTTTTTGATTCTATTATTTCCGATAGCGCGGATTTTGGCGTGTATTCTACTGTGTCTGGAAGCGCGCCTTCTTTTTCTGGTATTACTATTCAAAATTGTGCTAGCGGTATTGCTACTTTATCTGCTGGGAATACGGTTGTTTTTAGCAATATGTCTTTGCTTGGCAATAAAAATATTATTAATTTTACTGGGTCTGTTATATCTCTTGATTCTGTATGGCCGAAAATCGGGGATAGTGCGTATATTTTGCGCAATGATATTGAAATTTCTTCTGATGCCACGCTTACGATTGAGCCCGGGGTTGTTGTTAAGGGAGAATATGGAGAATATCCTGATTCTCGGCTTGAGATTTATGGTCGTTTGATCGCGCGAGGTACTGGCGATAATCCAATTATTTTTACTTCTTTTTCTGATGATTCTGTTGCTGGGGATTCTAATGCTGATGCTGGCGCTACAAGCCCGGATCAGGATGACTGGGGCGGGTTGTATTTTGAAAATTCTTCTGGCTCTATTCTTGAGAATGTTGTCGCGCGCTATGGGGGCAGGTATTTGGATGATTTTTCAGGCGTTATGTATGGGACTACTAATTACAATATGATTCATTTGAAAAATTCTTCTTTGTCTGTGGCAACAAGCACGATTGGAATCGCGAAAACCGCGATATATCTTGAGGGCGCGTCTCAATTAACTATGTCTGGCTCTGTTGTCGCGTCTACTACGACTGGGATTTTGTCGTCTTCGTCTTTGGGCTCTTCTGTTTCTGGTTCTGTTTTCGCGAATAATTCTCAGGCCGCGATTTCAAATTCCGGGGCGCAAATTATCGCGCGAAATAATTGGTGGCAGGATAATGCCGGGCCTTATCATGCTGATAATGTTGATGGCGCGGGACAGGCAGTTGTCGGGGATGTTGTGTTTGATCCGTGGACTGGCAAGGCGCCTGACAGGGTTCCGGTTA
>PCVT01000034.1 GCA_002787075.1 Parcubacteria group bacterium CG11_big_fil_rev_8_21_14_0_20_41_14 | reverse complement strand
GATATGGTCGCGTTCTCTAAATTATCAAAGGTTGAACAATTCGCGTCGCATCTTTCTGGTCGGTTGGATGCGATCCGCGAACTTATTAAAAAAAGTAAATAAAAAATACTATGGATAACACAATAAAAATCAAAGTCATTATGGGCAGTACGCGACAGAGTCGTTTCAGCGAAAAGCCGGCGCAGTGGATTTTTGAGGAAGCAAAGAATCTGGATGGCGTTAAGGCCGAGCTTTTGGATTTGCGCGACTACTCAATGCCGTTTTTTGACGACCCTATGTCGCCTTCAATGGCGAAGGGTCAGTACTCAAACGAGGTTGTCAAAAAGTGGGCGAATAAAATAAATGAGGGCGACGCGTTTATCATCGTTACGCCGGAATACAATCATGGATATTCTGCCGTGCTTAAAAACGCTCTTGATGTCATATACCCCGAGTGGAACAGAAAGCCGGTCGGTTTTGTAAGTTACGGAAGCGCGCTCGGCGCGCGGGCGGTGGAACAGCTTCGCCAAGTCGCGGTTGAGCTTCAAATGGCGCCTATCAGGAATGCCATCCATATTCCCGTTGACATATTTTTCGCGGCGATGATGGGAAAGGGCCCGACAGGCCCCGAAATGTTCAAGCCGATCCGAGAAGGCATGATGGGAGACCGAGTGCAAATTTTCTTTGACGATCTGCTCTGGTGGGCAAAAGCGCTCAAAGCCGGACGGACACAAGGCGCGTAATATTTTTAACTCAACTATGAAAATTGCAATTTTTGGAGCCACGGGCGGTACAGGAAAAGAACTCGTCAAGCAAACCTTAGAACGAGGGCATGAAATCACTGCCCTTGTTCGCGATCCTCAAAAACTTTCCGTGAGCGATCAAAGAGTAAACATCATCAAAGGTGATGTCCTGAATAAGGACGATGTATCAAAGACAATTCAAGGCAGTGATGCGGTGCTCGTGGCATTGGGCGTTAAGCCACCGTCAAAAACAAAAGTGGTGGGCCCGGGCACGAAAAATATCATTGATGCCATGAGGGCGCATAATGTAAAACGGTTGATAGTGGAATCGGCAATGTTTATGGATGATGCGGTGAGAAAAAATAGTTTTCTCATTTCTCTTTTAACGAAAACCTTTATGAAGGGGCTCTATGCGGATAAATTGGTTCAAGAATCGGTCGTGAGAGAAAGCGGCCTGGAGTGGGTTATTGTCCGACCCGTAGGTTTAAGCAATGGACATAAAACAGAAATATACAGGTTCGGAGAAAACATTCCATTGAAAGGAATGTTTCCGACCATTTCCCGCGCCGATGTGGCTGATTTTATGCTTAAGCAATTAAGCTCCGATACCAATCTTAATAAAGCTATATTGGTTGCGCGTTAATCTTAAAAATCGTTCTACCATGTTCACATCACTTTGGTATCTTCTTATAGGATTTCTGCTTGGCAATGGCATGCCTCATTTTTTATTCGGTTCCGCCGGCAAGATATTCAGAACGCCATTCGGAAAAGAGTCGAGCCCGCGTATGAACATGGGCTGGGGCTTGTTTAACTTTGTACTTGCCACTGCACTTGTCTGGTGGAGAGTATCCGCGCAATCGCCAGAAAAATCAGACCTTGTTTTTCTTCTTGTCGGATTCTGGCTTGTAGTAATTATGTTTGGCGTCTCACTCCGAAGATTTATCAGCGATAAAACAAATCTTTAATTATGGAAACAATACAAGACAAATACATTCCCGGGGTCTGCAATATCGGCCCTGAGGAAATCAAAAAGCGAAAACAGGCAGGGTGGATGGGACTTATCGCGACCATCCTTTTATGGGCGACATTTAGTTGGTTTGATGTACCGGCTGTCTGGCGACTCTCGCTTTTCTTCCCGGCCATGATGTC
>PCVT01000150.1:731-1668 GCA_002787075.1 Parcubacteria group bacterium CG11_big_fil_rev_8_21_14_0_20_41_14 | reverse complement strand
GACAATATCCAGTTGGAAGAAATACGCCTTGATTCTGCGAATCAGGCGCGCAAAATTGTTGAACAATGGATTCCGCCAATAAGGTCGGACGCTACTATCAATGAAAAATTACAAGGTCTAAATAGAACCGGACAATACGCGGATGTGCCGGTTAATCAAGCATCTCCTTCAACCGCGTTTGGCGCTTATGATGACGAGCGCAAGAATCCTCGGCAAGTGTTTAGGAACGCTGAATCGTGCAGCGCTGAAGAAACCACTGCCCGGGCATATTCGTTAGCAACTGATTCGTCAGTTGTTAAGTACGCTCGGCTTGTTTCAGATAATCTTTGTTTGGCTCAGTGCGATGGAATGGAAAGATTCCAAGAAATTCCAAGCCCCATAGAAAAAATGAGGTATATAAACGCTTATCCGTCTACTCAGATTTTTGCGCCACAATACGCGCAGATGTGTAATTCGTCTGAGGTTGGATGCGAAGAGTTCACTAATACAAAAACTGAACAAAGAGAATATTTTAGCAAAGTAGAATCGTGCGTTTTAGATACGAATCAGAATATAGCTACTTTTTTTACATGGGAAGGCGGAGGCGCTTCTGGGTTTCAATTGAAATCTTGGCAGCTTTTGAAAGATAATGTTCAAACAACAGGAAAAGAATTTGGTCCTTGTACTGAATTTCCGCAGGGAACATATGGTACTGTTGATTCGCCATCAAGTGTAGGTTGTTATGATAATACTTCTAGCACGGACAAGAGCGACGGTAATCCTCAAACACCGTCGCCATCATGCAGTCAAGATCCTTCTGATACGCAAAATTATTCGCCAACATGCACAGTTTTTTTGGATGAAGGTGGCAAAGAGTATTATCGAGATATGCAGAGGATAGTAACAGCATCCAATGAATGCACCACGTATCGGCGTGTTGCAACGCCTGAAGGCGTAG
>PCVT01000150.1:0-713 GCA_002787075.1 Parcubacteria group bacterium CG11_big_fil_rev_8_21_14_0_20_41_14 | reverse complement strand
ACTTTATTCCACAAGAGGCGAATCGTTGCTCTCAATCCTCCGTGGCATGTCATGAATACAAAGGCAAGAAAGGAAATAGCCCGCGGATTATATCTTTTGATGATTTTGAGGATGATAATGAATACTGGGAAATAAATGGAAATGCGACTGGCGGGCGGCAAATAGGCGCTGTGGCTGCTAATGAGTATTATTATCATTTGAATGCGGAAGAGTTTATCACAAAGCAAGGTATAAATTTACGCGAGAATGTAGATGAAAATTATGTATTTACTGGTAAAACTTTTATGGTAAGATTTTTGGCGCGTTCTTTGGATGGCGGAAAAATAAAAAAAATATCTTTTGGCCAAGGGCAAGATTCGCAAGAATTTCCAACTGATAAGACAAGGAATAATCCAGGGGATAGAACAACTGATTTAACAGAGCGCTGGGCTCCATATGAAGTAGGACCCTTAGTAAAAATAACTGATCAAGATTTTTTGCAAATTCAGGCGCAGGCCGGGAGCATTGATATAGACAAAATTGAATTGGTTCAAATTGAAGATGTGTTCTTTGCTCTAAAAAAATCAACTTTGCCGCAATCACAGGGCGGAAGCCAGCCGAACGCGTGCTTTAACGCGGACGCAACGCCAATATATAATTCTTGCCAGGCGTATAACGATAATAATAAAAATACATATTATATTTCAGGATTTAACAAATTATTCAACAGCAAT
>PCVT01000001.1 GCA_002787075.1 Parcubacteria group bacterium CG11_big_fil_rev_8_21_14_0_20_41_14 | reverse complement strand
CTTAAGCGCAATCCAGCGCCAGAGCCAAGAGTTAAGTTGCTTGCGGCAGGATATCCATCCCTGTCTGAAAGGAATAATTCCAAAGCAGTCTGCACTTGCTTAATATCAGAAACCCGTTTAGCGTCTCGAGCTTTTACGCGAGCATTATTTAAAGAAACAACAGCAAGAGTGGAAAGAATTCCAATAATGCTGATAACTACTAAAAGTTCAATCAAGGTAAAACCAGCATTTTTTTGTTTATATTTCATAGATGATTAAATTATACCATAAATATTGTTTTTTGCATAAATTGTTTATCCACACCCACCTATCCAGAAGCCATATTCTCGGATTTGATCCATTGCGGCTTGATCGCTCCCAGCGGCCGAGTCGCTTTTCGGATCATCACAGCGACAAGTCCGCTGGGAGCGAACCTGCCGCCTTCACGCTGGGAGCGAACCTGCCGCCTTCACGCTGGGAGCGAACCTGCCGCCTTCCGTCCGCGAACCTGCCGCCTTCACGCTGGGAGCGATACCGGACCGCTTGGGTCCTATCCAGCAGCCATGTTGTACATAGGGAGTAATATAGCGGCCACCATAACGCCAACTGCCAAGCCCATAAGCATAAGAACCAAGGGCTCAATCAAAGTTACTAAATTTCCAACAGCATTATCAACTTCGCGCGCGTAAAAATCAGACAACTTGTTCAATACAGTATCAAGCCGGCCTGTCTGCTCCCCAACGGAAAGCATCTGCGCCACCATATTCGGCACAACTGGCGAATTCTGAAACACAGTCGCGATTGAATTTCCATCCTCAACCTCTTCTATTGTTTTCTCTATAGCTAGCTTATAAACTTCATTTCCAACAATATCAGCAGTAATTTTCAAAGCTTCAGTTAAAGACACTCCTCCAGTCAATAAAGTGGACAAAGACCGAGTAAAACGCACTAAATACATTTTTTGAAAAATAAGAGGCCCGAAAATCGGAGATTTCAAAATAATATAATCAATATGCTGTTTCCCAGCGCTTGTTTTGCGGTAATATTTAATACCCGCGACTATTCCCACAATAGCCAAAAAAAATATCCACCAGTATGAAGAAAGGAATCCAGACGTGCCAATAAGAATTTTAGTTGTAAAAGGAAGTTCAGCTCCTGACTCCTCCAGAATCTCGGTCATTTTCGGCACAACGAACACCATCATAACAAACCCAACCGCGACTAATCCGAACATAATAAAAGCAGGATAAATCATGGCTCCTTTTGTTTTGCTCATTAAATCATAATCCTTTTCCATCTGATCAGCCAAGTAATTCAGAACCTCATCCAGCTTGCCAGCTGTTTCTCCGCTTTTAACCATGCTAACATAAAAATGCGAGAAAATTTTTGGATGCTTGTTAAATGCCTCTGAAAGCCGAGACCCGCCATCAACGCTATCCGCGACTTCAGAAACAACAATCTTAAGCTGAACACTGCTAATCTGATTCACTAAAATACGCAATGCCTGAACAACAGGCAAAGTAGCGCTCACCATAACAGCAAGCTGTCGCGTGAAAATAACAACATCTTTTGTTTTAACATGCTGGAAAAGAGTTATTTCAGATGAAAAACCGCTCTTTTCATCCCGCGCCTTAAGGGAAAGCACTAAAAGGCCTTGATCAGTTAAAGTGTCAATAGCAATATCAGTGTTTGCTGAATCAACAACACCGCTCACTTCTTCGCAATCTTCATTTACTGCTATATAATCAAAAAAAGGCATAATTTAATGGGACACAAGCATATTAAACTGATTCAAATCAACAGCGTTTTCTTGCGCGTCTTTAAGCGCGACTTCTCCGCGCCGCACTGCTTCGGAAAGAGCTTTATCCAAAGTAATCATCCCCTCAGAAGTTCCAGATGTCTGCATTATATTAGGAATTTGCCCGAATTTGCCTTCATAAATCAATGCTTTAATAGGAGTAGTAGAAATCAAACTGCTTACAATAAACGCCCTTCCTCCACCTACCTTTGGCAAAAGAAGCTGATTGCTTATGCCTAAAAGCGTGTCACCGAGCAAATGCAAAATCCTTGGCCTATCTTCTTCTGGAACAAGATCGCGCAAAATTTCAAGCACACTTACCTCGTGCTTTGACGATATTACGGCTATAACAAGACGCCCTGAATTTGCCATGGTTAATGCTTTTTCCAAAACATCAGCGCTTTCAACAGCTCCAACCATTATTACATCAACATCTTCATCATGCATTTCATCTAACCCGTCTGAAAATGTGGGCACATCAATTCCAACGCCCCTTTGCGCCACAACTGACTTATCAGAAGGAATAATATATTCAACAGGCAATTCCAAAGTTATAATATATTTTTGCTGGGTTTTATTGATCTCTGAGATCATGCTTCTAACAGTTGTGGTTTTCCCTGAATCAAACGGCCCAGATATGACAAACAATCCTTGGGACGCTGTAATGACTTTTTGAAGTAATTGCGCGTTAGGATATTGGTCCAATGAAGGACAATTTTCCGGCAAATGCCGCAAAGAAACGCACAAAAAAGAACGAGAATAAAAAACATGAATGCGGAAACGCATTACTTTCTTAAGGGTTCTGCTTAAAACAACTTGTTTTTCTTTTTCCAAAATCTGCTTTTCTTCTTCAGTTAAAAGATGATCCACAATTACCTGTATTCTTTCTTGAGACACTATTTCTTCCTCTTCCAAAGGAGCTATCTTTCCATCAATTCTAATCATAGGAACATTACCTACTGAAAGATGCAAATCAGTGGCTTTTCTGCTTCCCATAATCGCGAGCCATTTTTCAAAATGAAGCACATCAGTAGCGCTCTGGCTCTGATTAGGTTGCTCATCTGAAGAAGCTTGATTAGGCTGAATTGCTGTTTCTGGCATAATTCATTTTACTTGGTTATATATTTTTCAAGCAAAGCAATGACTTCAGACGGCAAAAAATGCGCCTTTACAACATATTCATTCGCGCCAAATTCTTTTGCTTTTTTTATATCATCTGGTTCATTCAAATTCGTTAAAACAATAATAGGCAAATTCTTGAATTCCTTGCTTGCGCGCAATTCTTTTAGCACATCAAACCCGCTTTTTTTAGGCATTAATAAATCAAGTAAAACAAGATCTGGCTTTTGAGACAATGCTTTTTCTAGAGCTTGCTCTCCATCTGAAGCCGCGATAACTTCAAAACCAGAACTAATAAGCTTTGTAGCGTACATTCTCTGAAGAAATTCATCATCTTCAGCAAGCAGAACTTTGTATTTTTTGTTTGGCATATATTTACTCCTTTGTTGCCACAATTACCTCGTCAACAGTTGTAAGACCAAGCAATATCTTCATTGCTCCATCAGCAAGCATAGGCAAAAATCCTTGCTCTAAAAGCTCTTTATCAGCCAAAGTCCTATCAAACCCTTTGGAAATAATATCCTGCATAGCGCGCGTGTTTTCCACAACTTCTGAAATTGCCAATCTGCCGCTATAGCCAGTATTGCCACATTTTGAACATCCTTTTCCTTTGAAAAAAACAGGATTTTCTTTGCTCACTCCTTTGTAAATTGATTTATCAGAGACCGAGGATAAAATCTGGCTTATTTTTTTTATTACATCATCAGGTGGCTGGTATTGCTCTTTGCAATTCTGGCATATTTTGCGCACTAAGCGCTGGGCTTGAATAATATTAATAGTATTGGCAAGCAAAAACTGCTCAACTTTCATATCTATCAATCGAGGAATAGCGCCGACCGCATCATTAGTATGCAAAGTTGAAAGCACAATATGCCCAGTTAAAGCGGCCTGAACAGCCAGTTCCGCGGTTTCATTATCACGAATTTCTCCAACCATTATAATATCAGGATCTTGGCGCAAAATTGAGCGCAATCCAGTGGCGAATGTGTAATCTACTTCAGTGCGAACTTGGGACTGGTTAGCTCCTGGAAGATAGTATTCAACCGGATCTTCCAAGGTGACAATATTTACTTCTTCTTTGTTAAGAATTGAAAGCGCGGAAAACAAAGTTGTTGATTTTCCTGAGCCAGTTGGCCCAGTAACCAAAAACATTCCATTTGGCTCCCCTATCTGGCGCATAATTACTTCCATGTTATGACCCATAAATCCAAGATCTTCCAAAGTCGGAGCGCCTCTGGTTACATCCAAAATTCTCATTACTACCTTTTCAGAGCCAGTCAAAGGCATGGTTGAAACGCGGAAATCAATCTGCTTGTTCGCGATATTCATGTGTATTCTGCCGTCTTGCGGCTTTCTTGTCTCGTCAAGCTTTAGGTTTGCCAAAACTTTGATGCGCGATACAATTGAATTATGAATATATTTAGGAAGAGCAAGAGTAGAATGAAGCTGCCCGTCTATGCGATAGCGCACTCTTGTTTCTTGGTCTTGGGGCTCAATATGTATGTCAGACGCGCCTCCTTCTATCGCGTGTCGAAGTATAACGCTTACCATTTTTGAAACAGGCGCGCTTTTGACCACTTCTTCCAAATCTTTATTTGTTTTTATTTTTTCTTGAGTTTTTTCTTCTTTTGACTGGTCAGCGAATTCTAATGCCTGGCTCACTTCAGTACCTAAATTTCCGCTATACCCTTCCATTGCGTGCTTGAATCCTTTTGAAGTTGCAACATAAAACTGAGTATTCCATCCTTTTTGGCGCGCGAGAAAATCAACAGCTTCTCGCGCTTTAAGATTTTCAGGATTTACCATAGCAATGCGCACTGTGTCTTCTTCTTTGGCAAAAGGCACAATATGGTAATTATTAATCACCTCTTTTGGGAACAGGCCTTGCACGTTTTTATCCGCAATCTGCTTTTCCAAGGATACTGGAGGAAGATTATAAAATTCGCTTTTTTCTTTTAAAAGAGTTTCTTCGTCTATAAGCTTGCTTTCAACCAAAATAATATCAAGGGCTTGATTTCCTTTTTCGTATTTAGCAATTATGACTTTAGAGTTTTTTTCATCAATAAGCCCTTTTTGCTGTAAAAATTGCAAAAAATTCAATTGCATAATTTGATTATTCTTTTGTTTCCAAATTCTGTATAAATGGCTGGCTTCTTCCCTTTGGCTGAATGCTTAATGGCCAGGTTCCAAATGATTTTAATGTCTTGAACAAAGGATCTTTTGACAGGTCTTCCATTAATTTGAAAGCGCTGTTTTTTGGAGGAGGAATAATGCTGTTTTTCGCGCTTTCGGCGGAAAAAGGCAAATTCGCGATATCAGTTGGCTTTGGTTTCCTTAAAAGACCATAATACGCAACGCTAACAGTAATTCCGATCACAGCAATAAGCATGCCAGCTAATCTGAGTTGTTTTGCTTTTGATAATTTTTTTTGCGTTAGAGCCATAAATTATTCTCCTGGGAAATAGTAGGATCGGATTACTAGGTTGTAATTTTTGCCTATTGGGCTATATACAAGCGCGATCACGTCCATTAAGCGCATGTTCTTTTCTATGTTTGATACAAAGCTTTTTAAATCATCATAAGGGCTAGTGGCAACATTAAGAGTAACTTCAACAATATACACGCCTTCTGGAACATTATAATTAATGTCTGAATCTGGTTTTGAAATTTCAATGGGATCAAGTATTACAAGATCAATGCCTTCTATTGTAACATTGCTTGATTTCGCGATATCTTCCAAAGATGTCAATATCTGCGGAGTGAGCGGCTCTGATGGAAGAATAATTCCTATATCTTCAATCTCTCGCAAGGAAATATTTGTTTTATCTTTTTGCGCGCGCACTAGATAATCAAGCTGAGTTTGCAGTTTTTCCTGCTCAAAAATAGCTTGCTCATATTTATTTCCCCTCAAAGAGCGGGCATTAGAAACCCTAGAATGCAATATAAATATGTACGAGAGAACAAACAAACAAACACACGCCACAATAGCCACCATTTTAAAATACTGGTCAAACCACAAGACCATGAACTTTTTCGTTGCTTCAGCTTTTGTAATTTTCTTTTTCTGATCTTCTTTTTTTGGCTCTTCTGGATCTGGATTTTTTGGCTCTTTTGGCGGCAAATTTTGCTGATCTTTTGGCAGTGTTTTATTATTTCTATTATCGCTTGCGTTCGCGTTTAATTGTTGGGTAGGCAGATCCATATATTATCTGGATGAATATAATATGTTTTTGTTTATAAACACTTGCATGTCAAATGACACGCCTCCGGGAATTGTTGCAGTGTCTTCTATAAGAGACGCCGCTGTCACATCAATGCGCTCAATCCATTTTGTATTTTGAAACACAGTCATCTGGCGCGCCAGAGAAGTATAATCTTTAGCCAAGGCAGTAATACTCATTGCTCCTTCGCTTGAAGCTGACATGCTCATGTAAGCGACTTCAGGAATTGTTTCTTGCTCTAATTTTCCCAAAAACGAATACCAAGAAATATGCTTCAAAAGCAGGATTGATACAATATCCAATTTTTTGCGCAAGATGCTGTCTTCATCATCTAATGATTTGTATGTTGCTATTGTTTCTTTAAGAGCGCTTGAGATTGCTTGCGTTTTTTCAATTCTATTTCGCGCGCTCGCGGAATAAGCGGAAATCCCAGCGTATATAAAAGCAATAAGCGCGGCACAGCTAGCCAAAGAAGCAACAAGCGTGAATATTGGCCTAGTTTTCCTGAATGTTTGGGAATATTCCTGCGTTAAAAGATTCACGTCAAAAGTATTTACTCTATGAATCGGAGCGCTGGTTTGATTATTTTTTTCTTCTAATTTTGATACTTTAAACGCGTTTGTATCTGGTTTTGGCTCTATTGGAGATAGCTCATGTTTTTCTGGTTTTTTTGGCTGTGCTTTTTCTTGTTCTTTTCGAGGAGTAGGAGTAATGGATAATGGAGCTATGGCTTCTGGGGCTTTATCTTCTTTTTTTCGCGATAGAAAATTAGGAGAATGCATGCTCATGACATCAAGCGCCTCTATGGCGCTGGTTTCTGTTTCTTTCTTTTGCGCGGGAATAGTTGATTCAGCAGGCGGTTTTGATTGGATTTTAGAAAACAAGGCAGAAGGCAATGGCTTGCCTTGGGGCAAATCATGGATTACTGGCTTTTTTATTTTTATATCATCTTTTTTTTCTGGCAAGCGCGCTTGAGAGGAAGGCGAGGCATTAGAATTTGCTTTCGTGAAAATAGAAAAAATTCTTGAAAAAAATGATTTTTTTTCTTTTGATTTGCTTCCATTTTTTATGGATGTGTAATCTGGTTTTTCCTGAACTCTTGAAATTTTCTTGCGCTTTTTGCGCAAGTCATGCGGAAGCAAGTTTATGTCATTGTGCAAATTATCTTCCATAATAAAAATTATTCAATTTCCCTCATTGCGAGCCCGACCGCGACCCCGATTCTTTGGGCAATGCTTTCAAGCGCTTCTTCTAAATCTCGCGGATATGAAACCCGAGCCCAAGGATTCGCGATAAATACTTTGATCTGCAATACATTGGCTATGTGCTGGTCTAAAGACGGCAAAAGCGATGATCCGCCTGTTAGAAGGATTTTTTCAATTTTCATGCCTTGGTTTTGCTGTATTTCCAAGGTGTATTTCATTTCATTGATAACTGAAGAGAATGACTGCTGTATAACTTTTGAAACTCCTGCTTGAGCGTCTTTGGACGTGGAAAAGCCAGCATCTCTTTTAAACTGCTCAGCCCGAGCTTCATCAATTCCCATGCTGTCTGCTATTGCTTTGGTTATGGTTTTTCCGCCAACGTTTATTGAGCGCGAAAACACCGGCACTTGAGCGCGGACAACAGTTAAATCAGTGGTTAATGAGCCAACATCAGCGATAAGAATGGAGCTGTCTTCATTGCCGACTAATGATCGAGCCAAGGCAAATGACTCTGTTTCCAAGCTTAATAAGCTTATCCCAGCGAGTTTGAAAATCGCCACATAACGCTCTACTAAATGTTTTGGCGCGGCTGTAAGCAGAATATTCAAAACTGTGTCGCATTTTGCAAGGTTTTTCTCATCTGATGTGTTTGGGGTTAGTTTTTCTTGAGAGGAATTTTCTGGGGCGCCTGAAGATGGATTTTTTTGATCTGTTGCTTTATCATTTTTTTGGCCTAAAACTTTCCAGTCCAAAACCACGTTTTCTATTGGCATTGGAACGAATTTCTTGGCTTCCCATTGTATTGCTTCTGCTATTTGCTTTTCTCCGAGCTTTGGCAAGGATATTGTGCTTGAAAACACGGAAAAATTCGGCAATGCCGCGACCGCGAAGCGGGATCTGGCTCCGGTTTTTTGCAAAAGAAGGCGGATTGCGGCTGCTATGCGCTCTTGATCTTGCCTGCTTGCCTGTGTTTCTTCTGACCGCGCGACTTGGGAGTCCACTTCAACGGCTCCGTATGTTACTAAACGGGGCCTGCCTCCTATGCTTTCAAGCTCTACTAGTTTGATTGAGTTTGTTCCAATGTCTATGCCAAGGAATGAGGATGCTTTTTTATTGAAAAAGTTGAACATAATAACAACAAAT
>PCVT01000198.1 GCA_002787075.1 Parcubacteria group bacterium CG11_big_fil_rev_8_21_14_0_20_41_14 | reverse complement strand
TCCTGGACAGATTTTATGCTCTCTTTTTCGCTTTTCTCCACATCAAAACCTGCGGATTTCAATTCCGCGGCCATGTCAAAATTATGAAGCGAAAAAACCAAAAAAGGATTTTTGTCTATTTCATTGGCAACCATGCAAATCACTGCCGCAATGTGTTTGCACGGCACTGCCCAGTCAGGACAAGAACAGTTTGCTTTTAGGTCGTCCCATTTCCGTGGGAACAGATATATCTTTTTATCAATAAACGACTGGTGCAAATCCTCAGGCATCTGACGGGCAAGCAAACTGGATAAATATAATCCGTTATTTTTTATTATTTCCAAAATTGACTTTTTTTCGGCTGCGCGAAATTCCGGAATGATAATTTCTACGCTATATGGATTCTTTCGCGATCCTTGCACAAAAGCGGCAATGCGATTATTTTTTATATTCACATTCAAAACAGCGCCTTTTCGGGCGTAGGATTTTCCTCGGGGAATTCGGTTTTCATACGAAATATCCAAAAACGCCTCCAGCCACTTTTCTCCCCACCATGTTTTTCCGAATTGAATAATGGACATATAGACCTCACACTATAAAATTTTTTTCGTGTTTTCCGCCAGTGGCAAATGACTCAACCAGATGAGTCATTTATTTAAATCACTTAAATCTCTTTTTGTGGCCACTGCAAAATTTGTCCCAATTGCTTCAAAATGTTTTTGGCCGCACAAAATATTCATCTGCTCTCCCGGGCGCGAATCTTCTTCCGGATTATCAATATCAAATTTTGTTTCGCGAACCAAATACACCTTGCTCCCCTCATCGGTCTTTGCGACAATTGCCCAGTCCGGATTATAGGTTCCTAATGGAGTATCAATAACAAAACTGCGTGGCAATTTGGTATAGAGCAAAATACGCCTGCTATCCTCTAAACTTTCAGCAAACGCCTTTTCTCCCTCGCTATCCCACAATACCCGGTCATAAAGCGACTTTTCACTTTTCCTCATATCAAGCGACTTGTTTGCATAACTCTCAATATCTTCAAACAATTCCATACTCCACACATCGCCGGTGGGAATATACTTCAAGCCGTCATTGATGATAATTTCATGCAGTGTATTGCGAATAACCAACCCAACGATTCGCGCATACTCTTCCGGATTCTTGAACATCAACTGCAGATTTGAAACGCGCGACAGAATACTAACAACGGTTCTTTTGGTTACTCCGGTTTCACGCACCAGTCGTTCAACAACATTGCCAATGCGGATATCCCGCTTGAGCCGTTCTCCAGCGCTTTCGTTTTCATAAATAGTTTTAATGGTTCCGCCTTTTTGAAAATTTACTAGTACTTTATCAACCCTCAGCATGAGGTTGCGGATGTTTAGCTCGTTTATTTTCTTCACCGCCGTGCTTACAATCTGCTGGGTACGCAATGTGATGTTAAAGCGCGTCTTCTTCTGTATCTGTTTCCAGAGCGCTTTAAAATCAGAACTTTCAGCAGCCAAATGTTTGTTGAATGTTGCTTTCACGCGCTCGCGCTTATTGCCCGCTTCCGGCGCTTCCATATATCCGGCTTCAGTGTATTCCTGCTGTAAACTGGAAACAAAATCCTGATAGCTTTCATTTTCCACCACGGTCAGCACATTCACATTCGTATCAAAAATTCTGTCCCCTTTGGTATCAACGGCCAATCGCAATCCGCGGCCGATCTCCTGCCGCTTCTTTGATTCGGTGCGGGTCTCTTTAAGTGTGCAAATTTGAAAAATATTGGGGTTGTCCCAGCCCTCGCGCAGTGCAGAATGGGAAAAAATAAAACTCACCGGCTCCTCAAACGAAAGCAAACGTTCTTTTTCTTTCATAATCAAGTCATATACTGCCTTATCGTCTTCTGAATTGCCGGAAACACTGTCTTTGTATATCTCCACTCCCTTTTCTCGCTTCTTGGCAAAATATCCGCTATGCGCGGTCGTAACATCAGCTTTTCTAAACTTTGAATAATTTTTTTGCAGACGTGCAAATTCTTCTTCAAATACGCTTCTGATAAAACTGTCTTTATGAATGTAATTGTCCACGCGGTCAATGAAAAAAAGCGACAAAACTTTAATATCGTTTCCCAATTCTTTTTGTTTATCAAAATGCGCTTTAATAGTTTGTTGAATTTGCGTCCTAAATATCTGCTCCCGATCTTCTTCATTCACCTGTTGAACAAGATAAAATTCGCCATTTGAAAGTTCCACTCGTTCGTGCCGCGCGTCTATCTCGTTCACGTGCAATCCTTCATATTTCTGATTGTTGGTTTTTTGCTCCAAGTCGTCCCCGGTCTTAAGCGTTAAGATTTTCATCTCAAATGTATGAGCGGCCATTTTGACTTCAAGCCCAACTTGAGCGCTCGGGGCTTGCTTTATTTTAGTGATAATTTTTTTGACCCGAAATACAAACGCTCCCGGATCATCTTCTTTTACGCCCCACACAGCAATCTTTTTCACTAATCCGGCTTTGTACGCATCTACTGGCGTCAAACGATACATTAAATTATACGGCCTGCGGTGCGTGGCGCTGTAACGCAATTTAAAAAGCGGCTGTAAATCTTTAATAGACGATTTGGAAAGCTCGGACTCCATATTCTGTGGCTCGTCCATAATAATCACCGGGCGGGTTTCTGCAACTAAATCAAGCGGCCGCTCGCCATTGAACCTGTCCGGCGTCTGACGCATGATGTTGTCGTCTTTGTTGAATGACTGAATGGTCATGACCATAATTTTCAAATCAATATCCCGCGCAAATGAACGCACCATGCTTAATTTGCCGGAATCATACTCAAAGGTTGCACCCCAAAGATTCACGCCGTACAACTCGCCAAAATGCTCCGCGGTCTGCTCTATGGTCTTCATCACTCCTTCGCGGATGGCAACACTCGGCACTAGCACAATAAATTTTTTTAATCCGTATTTTTGATACAGTTCTAAAATAGTCCGCAAATAGACATAGGTTTTTCCAGTGCCGGTTTCCATTTCTATGGAAAAATCCAGTGAATCAAGTTTTTCTATTTGCTCTATCTGGTTTTGCTTTTGAATGTTTTTTACATTCTCAAAAATCCTCACTTCGTCTATTTCCAGTTCATTAGCAACCACAGCCACGGCCGACTGCAAGGCAAATGCTCCCTCGGTTTGGACAAGGTTTTTCCCTGTATCAAAAAGAGCCACAATCGCTTTGATTGCTTCTGTTTGGTGGTCTAGATTTTTTGAAAATTTGAATTTCATGGCTAAAAATTAACTTATTTTATTTACCCTTGACTGTGGACAACTCTGGAAAAAAATTTCAAATCGTGCTAAACTTATCCACAGAATAAGTCTTCTACTAGCGAAAGTCGGCTTCATGCCGTGCTCCCTTCGGGGACTAGCTATAGGGGGCTTATTTTTTGTATTGAAAATTGGTTACTTTTTCTGTTATAAAAATTTTTTGGATATTTATCAAAATCATATAAATCCACCAAATAGCTTATTTTGTCGGCAACAAAATTTAAAAATCTATCCTCTTTTTTTGTAAAAGCTCGTTGTACTGCCCAATTCATATAGTCAACTACCTGCAAGCATGGTTCACCTATGGGGCTTTGAGGTCGAACCTCTACTATTGTATTTACTGATGTTCCCCATTTTGTCTCAAATGTGTTAATTGCTGTCTGGACTGCTTCTTCTAGCGGCTCTTGTCTGGTTTTGTTTCCGCGCACTGCGAAGTAGATAATATTTTTTTCGTTTCCGTGTAGTTTATTTTCAAAAAGCTTAATAATAAGATCATCATAAAATAAATTAGGCTTACCCTTATGTTTGCCTTTAAAAATCTTTTCAATTTTGCGAGCGACAATAAATTCTGCTTTAAAATCAAGTTGCGCTACAAACTTAAACATTTTTTCTCTTACCTCTGGACAATCATCTTTTGCGTGAAATGATTGTAATGTCTTCTGGATTGATGGTATGCCAGCCAAATATTTGTCTTGAGCAATCTCGTCACGTAACCGCAATATGCCTTTACGCATATTTTCTGGATTTTCTATCCGAATAAATCCAAGCAATAATATTTTAGAGCATCCTTCTTGACCGACGATATACTGGCCTTTCTGATTATAAAAAACCGGATCACCTGCTTCGTCAACGAAAAAATATTGTATTGTTTGTTTTACTTCTTTCATATTTTTTTATTGCGGTAACGAAGCAACAGAGACTATATTTCCTCAAAAAAATCATTATCAATCTCTTTTACTTCGTAACTCGTTTTAACCTGCACCCCCACACTATACTTAATCATTAAATCAGTTAACTGTTCTCCGTCAATGAGTATAATTTTATGGTTATGCGCGTTTTTTGCTTTTTCTTTTGCTGACTCGTCAAATGACGAGGTGGTAACAAAAATACCCTTACTTACCCCATCACTCATGGCGCCGATAAAATTACGTATCTCCGGCTCCCGGACTTTATTAGCCCCAGCATACCGCTTTGCTTGAACATAAATTTTTTCTAAACCAAGCTTATCCTGGCTGATAATTCCATCAACTCCCCCATCACCGCTTTTTGGTGTTCCCAGATAATCGCCATATCCCATTTTTTGAAATAAATCCAACACTACCTGTTCAAAGTAATACGGGTTTGTTCCCTGTAGCTTTTCCAGCAAATCGCTCTTGAGAGTCCCCTGAATATCCGCAAACCCGCGATCAATCATGTCTTGCGGTGAAAATTTCTCTATCAAGGACTTGCCAATGTCTTCTTTTGTTTTGTCTTTGCCACTGCTCTGAAAAGCCATGAACGAAGGGTATTGAGTCAAAAAATCAACGGTAATGCTTTCGGGGTTTTGCGACAAAACTTTCAACCCCTCCTGCGTAATCTTCACTGCCCCGCGTTCCGGCTGTTCAATGAGACCGGCCTTTTTTAAATAGGTTCTTCCCCACGAAACACGGTCAAAAAATCTGCTATACCCGCTTGATATCTTTTCTTTTTTTTCTTCTTCGGTTAAATCAAAATATTCAGCCTGAATCTTGTCAGAAAGTTCCTGCATCATTATGGTCTTGTCATCCTGCAATGCCTTGAGGATCGGCAACATTGTTTCGTCAAATTTTGGAATTGGCATAGATTATTTATTGTGCAATGAATATTGCTTAACAAAGTACTTTCCTTTTTCAGTTAAATGAATTTTTCTGTTATTATCCTCGAACTCTACTAGTCCATTTGAGTGGGTGTATGCCAAAATATCTCTCGGTACTTCAAAATTAACGGTAGAAACATACCCATGATGTTTATAAATTGATTCAATGAGACGTTTAAAGTTATTAAAAAAATCTGATTTTCTAAACTGAAGATACTCCCGTTCCAAATTTATACTAGGATCAGCTTCCTCTATCTTTTTTTCCTTTTCTATTTTTTGTGATGTAACTTCTAATCTTTTAACTGTTTCTTCTTCAATCTTTCGTCCTATTTTTATTTTAATAATTTGTTTTTCTGATTCATATTCCTCCCATTTACGAAATAAAGGAATTAAAATAAATCTGGGAAACCACCAAATTGTTACGAAAGTCATAACGAATGGCGCAAGCCAAAAAAATACAAAAGACCAGTCTATATGAAAATATCGTGCTCTCAAATAATCATTCATTAACATATTAGTCGTTCTCCAAACTCTGCTTTCATCAACAAAAAACATGGCGTACACAAATTCCCAGTGAAAAATTACCCACCAAATAAAAAAAGTGCCGAATACCGGCGAAGAAAAACGATCCTTGAAATTCTTCTTTACCGAATTTGTAATTTCATTGTTGGTTATTTGGTCAATCATACTAGCTAGCCTACCTCGCCAATAAATTCACATAGCTTTGTGCCCAATGGGGTCAACCGCCAAGTTGTTTGATTACGAATTCCGCTTCCGTCGCTGTAAGTTCGTCCTGAAATAAGGTGCAATTTTTCTAAATTCTCTTCACGCAATTCAACAAACTCCTTATAACCAAAAGGAAGTTTTTGCGAAACTTGACCAATCCACTGTTCCCTTGAATGAACTGTTGACTCTTTGGCGCCTTCATCTATAGAGTCGTGGCAAACAGCGAGGATCAATAGATCTATGCTTGAAAGTTTCCTGCATACCTTCATCAATTCATAACTCAGTGCTTGCTTTGTTCCATCCGCATCAATAGACGCACCTTCAAAAAAAATCTTTTTCATTGCTTCAAAACGATTTTCGTCAGGCGAATCTTCATCAATACATTTCAATAATTCAACAAGAGTTAAGCGATTTAGGTCAGTCTCTAGATAATCCTCCTTGATCCTGCCCTCTTTTATATAAGTATTGATTTCACGTCCGAGTTGCATGAGTAAATTATTCTTTACTAATGCCTGTACCAGCCTACCCGCTGAACCCTTCCATTCGTTTTTCTCTGCCTTTAAAAAACCGGTAAAAAATTCAGCAATTTTAAGAGTGGGCTTGTTTAACAACTCCTCAATTGACTCACTTTCGTCGACTTTTACCAATTCTTCTTTAGACATACGCCTATATCACTTTAACATTCAACCCCCTGCCAATATTCACCTTCGTGGAATCATCCAACGCCGAATCAAGGCACACAAAAACCGTGTCCTTGGGCAAAGCCAGGGATTCAACTTGTTTTTGCGTAAGTTTAGCGGCAAAAGTAATAAACATCTCACGGCCTCTGTCCGCCACACGCCACAAATCTAAACCACCCTTTTTCTGTTTCTCAACTTTCGCATTCAAGCCAAACCCTTCTTTCACCAACACCTCATATACCACCGCTTCCTCGTCATATTTATCAACCAACGGTTTTTCGGCAATCAGCTTGAGTTGCTTTTTTAGTGTTACCTCGTCGTCTTTATCGGTCAGCACATTCCATTCGCGATAGTTTGATTGTGAAAGTTTATATGATTTGAAACCAAGATCCAAATATTTTTCAATGGTTTCTCGCTCGTTTGCTCGCAACTCATTTACTTCTCCCTCCTTATATCCATAAACTTCTCGTAGACCATTATAATACCCTTCAGGCAAACCATCCTCAATAATCTTTTTACCGGCTCGCCGAATCCGTTCGCGGCTAATGTCGGCAATGGTTTTGTAGCCTGCTTTGTATGCCTCACTATCCTTTTCCGTTTCTTCCGGCAACTGCACGCAAATCCATTTCCTGCTTCCACCGTCTTCCGCATTTTGCGCCATTACCGCATGAGCGGTTGTGCTGGAACCGGCAAAAAAATCCAAAGTGTAAAAATTATTGTCATTTATTAAACTTAGTAAAAATTTAACCAAAGTTGTTGGTTTTGGATAATCAAATATTTTTCCGTCAAATAACTCCTTAATTTCCCTTGAACCATGCGCAGTAGTTTTAACTTTTTCACTATCCAAAATAGAATCCTGGGCTGTTTTGGTTTTTGTGCCCGCTGAAATAATTTTATATACCTCTACTCTTCCATCTTCTTGTTTTTCAAACTTTAGTAAATTTGCCTCTTTAAGTTTTTGAACAACTTCCTTGCTAGCACGCCAACGTCCATCTGATCCGTCTGGTCGAACAGGAAAAATTTCACCAAATTCTGCAGATGCTATAGAAAAATACATAGTTGGCCTATCTTCTCGTCTATCGCCTTGTCCCCACTGACATAATCTTTCCTTGTCATCCTTTTCTTTTGTTCTAATGTCAAAAGTAAAATCTATACTATTAATATCCTTGGCATAACAAATAATATACTCATGAAGAGTGGCTGTTTCTTGTGAAGTTGACCCCTTTCCTAGTCTTGACCTCCAAATAAATGATTCCACAAAATTTTCCTCCCCAAAAATCTCATCCATAATCATCCGTAAATTTGCGACTTCATTGTCATCAATAGACACAAACATAACCCCATCATCTTTCAACAAATTTCGCCCCAAAAAAAGACGCGGGTACATCATGGTCAGCCAGTCGCTGTGGTAGCGGCCGCTGGATTCGGTGTTGGTGGTCATTTTAATGCCACCCTTGGTTTGGCCGGTGCGCTCGTAATAGTCGGACTTGTTCTCGGTGAAATTGTCTTTATAAATAAAATCCTTCCCGGTGTTGTAGGGAGGATCAATATAAATCATCTTGATTGAGTCGCGATAATTTTTTTGCAAAAGTTTTAACACTTCCAAATTATCACCCTCAATAAAAAGATTCTCGGTTTTATCCCACGCGTCCGCCCTAGCTTTAGCGGAGGTGGAATCCTTGCTCTCTTTGGGTTGCGGCGTAAGCGTGCCGGTCGCGGGCACGCGGATGGCTTTGAAGGCGACGGACTTGCCGGCCCAGTTTAAACCATACTTTTCCTCGCCCGCCAAAATACCCTCCTTATCAAAAAATGTCTGCAAAGCGTCAAAATCAATTTCGCCGTCTTTGACGAATTTCGGAAACACCTTGCGGAGTTTTTCTAAATTTTCGTTTGCTATATACTCGGAAGTAGTAGCGACTTTTTCCTGTTTTTTCTTGGGCATATTTTTGCTGATTTGGAACAAAATACCTTTTTAGAGTACCTCTTTTTATCCAAAAAATCAACATCCCAATCTTGGCCATGTTTGGCCAGAGCTGAACAATCAAGCATATTGCGCGTTCCGCAAAAAAGGTATAAAGTATCATAAT
>PCVT01000067.1 GCA_002787075.1 Parcubacteria group bacterium CG11_big_fil_rev_8_21_14_0_20_41_14 | reverse complement strand
CACCAAAGCCAGTGTGGAGAAAGAAGAATTAGCAGCTTACGAAAGCACCACTGTCAACGTCTCGTTTGATCCAGCCGTTCATAAAGACGACACTGATTTAGGGGATTTAACGAGAAGCATTTACATAGAAACCGACAATCCCAACTTCCCAAATTTTGAAAGTAATATTACCGCTAGAGTTATTGAAAACAACTAATTTATGGATGCACTTTTTCAACTTTCACTATTCGCCTCTTTTATCGCCGGCATGGTGGCTTTGTTTGCTCCGTGCTGCATTACCTTTCTACTCCCGGCTTATTTTGCCAATGTATTTAAAGAGAAAAAGCGAGTGGTCCTGATGACATTTATTTACTCCCTGGGAATATTTACCGTCATGCTGCCTGTTGTATTGGGAGCCCGGGTTCTAACCCAGGTATTTTTTAACTTCCATGATCAAACTTATGTAATCGGTGGGGTATTTTTAGTTTTCGTTGGTTTTTCAACTCTTCTTGGGTTTAAACTTCCCATGCCAAATTTTAATTTCACTAAAAAAGCGGAGGATCCCCTGTCTACCTATATACTGGGAATAATTTCCGGTATTACCAGTGCCTGTTGCACTCCGGTTTTGATTGGTGTGATTGCCTTGTCCTCTTTGAGCCCGACTACCGCCCAATCCCTCCTAGTCGGCTTTTTCTATGTCTTGGGGATGGTAACCCCATTATATTTAGCCAGTCTTTTCATTGACAAACGCAACTTATTAGAAAAGCCGATTTTCAGAAGACCATTTAGAGAGGTAACCTTCCTGGGCAAACCCCACATGATCACAGTCTCCAATCTTATATCATTCATTATGTTTGCCGGTATGGGGGTGTTAATAATTTTTCTCGCCCTTTCAGGAAAACTTGCCATGAATCGTAGCGAGGAAAGTGTGACGCAAATGATTCAATCGGTGGCCGTGTCAGTAACCTCGTTTGTGCAAAAGATCCCCGGACTGGATCTGGTATTTTTACTGCTCTCTGGTTTGCTGTTGTATACTTTTATCAAGTACATTATTTCCAAAAACAAGGAGTAAATTATGAAACTAGCCATCATCTTGAATACCAATGATCCGGAAACTGCCTGGAATGCATTAAGGTTGGCCCACCGGGCAGTTCAAGAAAAAGATACCGTTTCAGTATTTCTCTTGGGAAACGGTGTCGAATTAGAACAAATTCAATCTGACCAATTCAAAGTTCAGGATATGTTGAAACAATATATAGAAGCTAGTGGAGAAATTCTTGCCTGTGGAACCTGTCTAAAATCAAGAGGTATGACTGAAGGTTCACAATCTTGTCCTGCATCTAATTTAGACACCTTGTATAAGTTGATCAAAAAGTCTGACAAAGTTTTGACCTTTTAAAGGTTGTTTGCGATTGCGTATTTATCTCCTGTTATTTCCGCCAACCGCCTGCCATGACCACGCAAGTATCCACCCGGTTATCCAAGCTGACGCAATAGCTGTTATACCACCCAGCAGAAAGTTACTAATCGTTAAGTTCCATCCTCCCATAGCCGACAAATCCATGCCGTGCATCCACCAACCAGTTACAGTCCAGGAAAAACTAGGGAGCAGCCAAATAACTGCACTACAGAGTACCCATAAAACAGCCATCGCCAGTGCAAAAGCATTTGCGAGCTTCATTGTATTGTTTTTCATATCCTCACCTCCTTTTTGTACTTATAATTGCCCTTGACTTTAGTAGAAATGAAAGTAAATAAAACTTTGTAGAAAAATAGAAACAGTGGATTTTTTGTCTGTATGCTCGTGGTTCATTATTACTAATTTACCCTAATGTTTGTGATTGCCATCTTTCATCATCCAAATGTGCATCAGCGGACAGGCTAGAATAATGAGTCCAAACCAACCCAAGTTTTGTACTTGAGGGATAAAGAGATAGGCCAGTCCGGCGACTCCGATCAAAACCAAACATATGACAAGGTGATTA
>PCVT01000176.1 GCA_002787075.1 Parcubacteria group bacterium CG11_big_fil_rev_8_21_14_0_20_41_14 | reverse complement strand
TTGGTGTAATGGTAGCACGTCGCCCTCTGGAGGCGTAAATTGGGGTTCGAGTCCCTGACCCGCAGCAGCCATGTGAGACCGACCGAGGCTTACATATCAACATATTTTAGAGGTCAAAAGTACGCACCCGTCATGGGCTCGAACTTCCCTCAAAAAAGTGAAGAAATATAAGGACTCAGTCAAAGTCTTCAATTGGTACTATTCCGTAAATTGCATACCTGCTGAGCGCAGTATCCAGAACAAAAAATCACCATACAAATCGGTGATTTTTTGTTATAATAGTTTTATGAAACTCGGCATGATTCTTCAATCCAACAAACCTGAGCATGTTTGGAACACGTTTCGTCTTGGGATTACCGCGCTTAAAGCAGGTCATCAAACAGAAATCTTTTTGATGAGCGAAGGCTCGGAACTTGAGACTATTCCCGATAGCAAGGATTTTGATATTTCTGCGAAAGTCACTGAATTCAAGGAATTGAAAGGCGTTATATATGTGTGCGGTTCCTGCCTCAAGCTTCGCGGTAAGGAAGAGAGTGCCGTGTGCCCAGTTTCTACAATGTCCGACTTGCTTAAAATGGTGGAGAGTTCAGACAAAGTTTTAGTTTTTGGCTAGCATAATGAATATGAAAAGACTTATTTTCACGATTCTTGCAGTAATCGCCGTCGGCTCATTTGCCCCAAGCGCAAGCGCTCAAATGATGGGCGGATTTTCCAATTCCTCGGCGGATTGGGATGCGGTTGTTGAACACACTATCCGCGAAGAACAAGAAGGCAAAAAGCTTTGGAATAAGCTTCAAGCAAAAGAAGTTGTTTGTGCCGATCTAAACGATGAGCAGTATGGAGTGCTTGGTGAATATTTTATGGGCCAAATGGCCGGTGAGTCGCACGCCGCCATGAACGCCATGATGATTCAAGCGCATGGCGAAGAGGAAGAGGAACAAATCCACATTGTCATGGGCAAACGACTGTCAGGTTGTGACACCTTGGCGGCGTTTCCGGCAATCAGCGGTGGCTGGATGCCGATGATGAATATGATGTGGGGAGGATGGTCGTCTCCCTTTGATGGCAATAACTCAATAAACAATATGATGAACTTTGGATTTGGCCCTCTGGGCGGATTCGGATGGATATTTATGATTCTCTGGTGGGTCTTGATAATCGCGGGCATTGTCGCTCTTATCAAATGGCTCACCAGTCAATCTCGCGGTCCGAATAATAATGAAAAATCTGCGCTCGATGTTTTGAAAGAGCGATATGCAAAAGGTGAGATAGACAAAAAAGAATTCGAGGAGAAGAAAAATGACTTGGGGGTATAGTAAAATGCATGCTAGTATTTTAGGCAGAAAAGTCGCCCAGAAATGGGCGATTTTTCTATTACGCCATCGTTACCTTTTTATCCTTCAAAAATAGTTTGCTTCGCAGATGACTAAGTAGTTCTCGCTTCTCATACAGCGGCCTCTTTCTTAAAATGTGTTTCGCATAATTCCTGATATCTATATCCTTGATCTTCACCTTCTCTGTTACTTCTCGTCCCAGCACTGACTCCTGGAACTCATTGTGTGATTCTATTTCAGCTTTAATTTTATCTTTCATTCCGATCTCGTCGAGCGACACTACGTCAAGGATGTTGGCGAGTTGTTCGATTAAATCCTCCTCTCGAATGTATCCGCATGGGCAGTCCTTATCTTTGAATTTCGTGCATCCGTAGTACACATACCTGTTTGTCGTCCCATCTTTGAGCTTCTTAAATTTTTCATCAGCCGTCACTCCCGATCCGCAGAGTCCGCAGGTAATCATCCTTGTGAAAGCAAACTCTTTGTCTTGCGCCCGCACTGAATGCTCGTTCGTTATCTTGCTCTGCACTTGGTTGTATAAATCTTTAGTGATGATTGGGTCATGCTTTCCCACATACCATTGTCCGCCTCCTTTTGGATATTCAAATTCGCCGTAGTAAAAAGTGCTTTTGAGGATGATGTAGATGTTGCTCAAAGTCAGCGGTTTACCGTGCTTTGTTTTGAAGAGGATATCTTCCTTGAGCCATCTAAAAAGTTTACGCCCAGACCATCCATCATATGCCACCTTTTCAAACATTTGCTTGATCACGCCAGCTCGCTGTTCATCGAGGACTACTTCGCACTTTCTGTTTCTGTCTGAGTGACTCAGATATCCTGTTGGTGGCACCGATGGCCATAACCCCATCTCACACCGCGCTCTCAGTCCGCGCTTCACATTGACCATCTTATTGTCGTTCTCAAGTTTTGCTTGAGACCCAAGAATCATCAGGAGGAACTTCTCGTTCGGGTTGTTTGTGAACTTCTGTCCGTAGGTACGTATTTCATGCAGAAGCTTTTGATCCATCAGGTCTACCACCGATCCAAGGTCTCCGGCATTTCTTGAAAGGCGATCGGGTGCCCATGTCAGAATGCCATTGAACTTGCCTTGCCTGATTTCGTTGATTAGCTCGTTGTATACTGGCCGTTGCCCAACTTCTTTGGAAGAGTGCGACTCTCGCTTGATCTCGACTATTTCAAGCCCCTCGCGCTCGGCGAGGCTAATCATCTCCCTTACCTGCGACTCTATTGATAATGCTTGCTTGTCCTCTTGCTCCGTTGATTTACGGGCATACAGACAGTATTTAATCGTTGGTGGGGTTACCTCTGGTGCCATCCCCATCACTGGCTTTTGTGTTGTTTTTTCCATACAACACAAGGAATGACGCAGACCTCTCTAGGAGTCCAGAGCGTCCTAAACGCCCCAAGTTGATAACTTAAAGTAGAAAAAGTTTCCTCAAATTCTCTCTAACAATCAGTTTTTTCTCTCGTTCATCTGCAGGGAGATGATCAAACTCACCGTTGTATTTACCTCTGAAAGACATTCCCGTACTACGAGGCCTGTTATCTTCCTCAATAATCATTGAAAGTAAAATTGAAAAGGCATCTACTAAGTCATCATGCTTTTCTACACCAAAGCCAGTAAGTTGGAGGATGAGTTCTTCCGCTCCGTGTTCTGGAAACAAAACCCTACCAGATTGCACAAGATGACTGACTGCGCTCAATCTCGCATATTTATCTTGTCCATGAATCTTCACTCCTTTGGCTGGAAAGTTTTCACGCTTGAGATGTTCAACAAGTGAAGATTGGTACCCCACATCTTCAATGAAAAGTTTTCCTTGACCCAGTGTGTGAGAAATACTTTTTGCTTGTTCAAGTGTCTCAAGTGCAGTCAATCTTTTATTTACGACATTAGGTAAAATATATACTTGTAACTTTTCACGTCTTCCGTGTACTTGTGCAGATACCATTGCGGTAAAGTCAGCATTTGAACTTTGAGAGATAGCGAGATCAATACCAGTTGCACTATACGCACGGTAATTGCTTAGTGGAAGCTCAGGATAGCGCTTGATCCACTCACGACGAATAAGTTGTTCGTCGGT
>PCVT01000057.1 GCA_002787075.1 Parcubacteria group bacterium CG11_big_fil_rev_8_21_14_0_20_41_14 | reverse complement strand
CAGAATATGTTGAAAAGATATATCTCATTGTCCGAGGCAAGGAGATTAAAGCTGACCCGATAAACTATGAAAGGATGCAAGCGCTTGGCGAAAAAGTGACTGTATTATATGAAACGGAGGTAACAGAGGCCATGGGTAAAAAACAACTGGAAAAAATTATCCTTTCCAAACCGTATAACGGATTGTCCGAATTGACTGTAGACGGCTTGTTTGTGGAAATTGGCGCCGTACCCAATGTGGAACTCGCGAAACAGCTTGGTGTTGAACTGGACGAAAAAGGATATATTAAAGTGGATACCATGATGCGAACAAATATTGACGGCGTTTTTTCCGCCGGAGACGCCACCAATCATTTTGGAGGATTTAAACAAGATATCACCGCCGCCGCAACAGGGGCTGTCGCTGCTACTTCAGCCTACGAAGATCACAAAATTCATGGTGATCTCTGCCCATGGCATGCTCGTCCGGCTATGAATACATAATTTTTTATGCAACACAAAAATTTCTCAACCAAAATCTTCCTCGACAGTGGAAATCCAAAAGAAACTGAGCAGATTCTCTCTGAACTCGGCTTTCTCGACGGACAGACAACCAATCCAACGCTGATTGCTAAAAATCCAGAAGTCCAAAAACGATTGGTCGATGGTCTAAAATTTTCCGCGGATGAGGTGCTGAGGTTTTATCGTGAAGTCGTAGAAACTATTTCTGGAATGATGCCGGCTGGATCGGTCTCGATTGAAGTGTATGCTGATAAAAATACCACCGCACGTGCAATGATTGAGCAGGGTAAAAAAATGTTTTCCTGGATTCCCAATGCCCACATTAAACTCCCGATTACCCACGCTGGACTCGAGGCCGCCGAAGAAATGGTGAAAGAGGGAGTGCGTGTGAATATGACATTATGCTTTTCGCAGTCACAGGCGGCCGCAGTACACGCGGCAACTCAAGGTGCCCAAAAAGGACAAGTATTTGTATCGCCATTTATTGGACGGCTTGATGATATCGGAGAAAACGGTATGTCTTTGATTGAAAATATTCTTCGGCTATATTCTTCGGGGGATGACCATGTGGAAGTACTTACTGCCAGTGTTCGATCACGGGAGCATTTTTTACGTTCCCTCCAAATTGGCTCTGATATCAGCACTGCACCGTATGCAATTTTGTCAGAGTGGAGTAAGGAAGGTGCACCTATGCCAAAGAATGATTTTAAATATGATCCGCCGAATTTTACAGCTATTTCATATCAAACACTTGATTTGGATCAACCGTGGCAGTCATTTGATTTGTATCATCCATTGACTGATAAAGGGCTGGAACGATTTGCTGCAGATTGGAATGCTTTAATTATGTAAAAGACATAATTCACTTTTTAAAAATATACTTATGATAGAACCAAAACATATTTCCATACTGAATACGTTCACTGTAGAAAATATACCGGATCTTGACATAGCTGTATTTGGTGCTCTTGAGCTTTTTCAAACAAACCCTCTCCCCAAGATGGATCTTAGTATATACAAAAAGCCACTGGTGGTTGGTTCCGGAAACGCGGAGGCAACAGGGAGAATAATTTTTCAAAATTTTGAAGCAATCTTTGCATCCGAGAGTAACTTTGAAGAAAAATTGAAACAAATTAGCACTATTGACGGCGTAGTATTGGTTTCAGCCTCTGGAGAAAAACACGCACCAATCATTGCCAAAACAGCAAAAAAATACGGAAAACATGTGACGCTGATCACGAACAGCACGCATTCTTCCGCGAGTAAAGAGCTTCACCATACTCATCCTTATGATGAGTATGTATTTCCAAAAAACCGTGAACCATATACCTACAATACATCAACGTATATGGGAATGATTCTCGGCTCCACGGGTGAGGATCCGGGGATTATTTATAATTTTATTAAAGAACATATTGCAACCATTCCATTTCCTGATTTATCTGCATACAACAAATTTTATCTGATTGTGCCACCTGAATTTTCCGGCATTATCAGAATGCTTGAAGTAAAATTTATTGAATTATTCGGTCGGAGAATCGCTCGCGATGTTGAGACGTCAGAATATGTCAAACACGCCACAACCGTGGTGCTGTCGGATGAATTATTCATCAGTTTTGGTGACAAGAACGATACATGGGGAGATCCTAAACAGAGATTATTTATTCCATTACCTAAAAATGCCGGCTACGCGGCCATGATGGCTATTGGGTACTACACGATCGCCCAAATTCAAAAAAAACATCCGCCGTATTTTAAGGAACGTATTGTGGTATACACAAAAGAAGTGTCAGGAATTTTTGAACATGATATTTTACCCATCGTTGAATAATGTTTAAAAATATTACATATTACCCAATGAAAATTGTCATTCTGAAAAAAGATATATCCAACATTTTTGCTCTCATTGGATTCGTGATCTTCTTTTTTCTTTCATTATATTTGGTAAAAAGTTATTCGTCTGAAATACAAGAATTCATTACGCAATATGGTTACCGTGGCATGATCA
>PCVT01000116.1:839-2002 GCA_002787075.1 Parcubacteria group bacterium CG11_big_fil_rev_8_21_14_0_20_41_14 | reverse complement strand
TTGCAGCCTTTATCTGTCCAAATGCCTTCCCATATTCTTTCTTATCGTACGCATCACGCGCCTCGGCATAGTGTTTTTTTGCGATTTCAGGGGAGTTAGAATAATTTCTGTTGGTAATTTGTTCATTTACAAGTAAATTTTGATTTGATTCTTACGCAAGCAATCGCCCATTTATGCCAGGCATTTGGAGTATTCGTTTTCATTGTTCTTTCCCTGACAAAGCTATTAACCGATTCCATTACATTAGTCGTCGTCGGTAGATGCAATTCAGGATAATCTAGGTATGCCCGGTATTCATGAAATCGTCTCAGAAAATCTCTCACTATCATTTTCATGGCCTTGGGGCAACCATTGTCTTTAACTAAGCAGGCTAATCGCTTGCGGAGGATGTCTAAATTGCGGGTTGATGTATCGACTAAAGCCAGCCGGACCGAATTGTAGATTTCTTCTCTGACCAAGCGTCCGGGCGTAGATGCTCTTTTACCTCGCCGTTTTTGCAGAGCGCTAAGTAAATGGAAATGACAGCGTTGAATAATCCAACTATTACTATCAGCGATTGTTTCGATGCCCCTGATTCCATCAGATATTAGAGCAATTATCCGCTGTTTGATGGATTTAGGAAGTTGATTAAAAATCTCATTCCAGTCAACTGCATTTTCTTTACCTCGCATTAATACCGGATCCAAGATAACGACCGTTTGTGATTTCGTTGACTTGATGGCCAGGAAATAAAGCGTCCATAATTCTTTCTTGAAATAATGCCATTCGGCATCAATCACTAGAATTAATTTAGAACCCCTAATCCTGATAATCCGCTTTTGACCAACTGTTGCGTTTAGACTCTTAGCGAAAACTTTGTAAATCACATCGGCGGATAATTTAGAATTCAGAGACAGCTGCCTAACTTTGAATCCGTGGCTAAAAACCTTTTTCAGATAATGGCATTGCTTGCGCCTTGGCTTTGGCCCTCGCTTAGCTGGTCGGATACTCCAAGTATTTTTGCAGACAATACATTGTCTGCGCTTGCCGCCAAAACGTATCGTTTTGGCATCACAACATTTGCTTTTCATATGTAAGTTCTTCATACATATGAAAAGTATCAAAATAAATCAAAATTTACTTGTAAATGAGCCAAAATTTCATATATCCACCAACAGAAATTA
>PCVT01000116.1:0-799 GCA_002787075.1 Parcubacteria group bacterium CG11_big_fil_rev_8_21_14_0_20_41_14 | reverse complement strand
TAAACCTTTCCAAAAACGTCATAATGGTATATCGTATCAAGTAAGAATGGTTATCATTCTTTAACATACTACCATGACAAAGATAAAACTATACAACGATATCCACAAGGTAGTAAGTTTTTTCTCAAAACAATTGAAATTTGATAAGTACATAAAGAAAACAGGTCGGAAATTGGCGCTAACCATTGAACACGTAATATCGCTGGCATTATTCAAACAAAAGAACAGTATTGCCACAAAGAAATCCATTCACAAGATATTCAATCTGAAATGCTCGTATAAAACACTGGTTGTAAACATGAACAGGTTCGCAAGATTGGCAATGGTTATTATCGCACTTCTGATGAAAATAAACAGAAAAGGTTCTCATCCGGTAAAACATATTGATTCAACCGATATTCCCGTATGTCTTTTCAAGAATGCTCATTATCATAAGACCATGAGAGGACTGGCAAGCTTCGGAAGAAGCTCGAAAGGCACGTATTTTGGCTTAAAAATGCATCTTTTGACCGATTTGAAAAGAAAGATTCTGAGAGTATTATTCACCTCCGGAAACGTTGACGACAGAGAGATGGTTATTCCCCTGTCTAAAGACTTAATCGGATTGTTCATCGCGGATGCGGGATATGTTTCCAAAAAGCTGTCCGAGGAGTTCCGTCTGGAGCACAAAAGAATACTTATCGCAAAACCAAGAGCTAACATGAAAAAGATTATGACAAGGCTTCAGGAAAGACTGTATTCAACAAGAATGCTTATTGAGCTGAATTTCAGAAGCCTAAAGATGTTCCATGGTCTTGTA
>PCVT01000137.1 GCA_002787075.1 Parcubacteria group bacterium CG11_big_fil_rev_8_21_14_0_20_41_14 | reverse complement strand
ATTAGAAGAGGAAGCAATGCTATCCGCGAATATCGCTGATAAAGCGCCAAAGGACTTATCAGCAAACTCTGTTTTGATGTGGCAGAAAATAGTAGTAGTTGCGATTGATCATAAAGACATTTTTGGAGCAATAAAACTTTTGCGCGAAATAAAAAAATTATCATCAAATTTTTCCTCTCTTCCGGATGAATATCAAGAAATCTCAGCCTGGCTCGGATATTGCGCAATGCCGGATTTGCGCCAAGAAGACATTGAATCATTTTTCAAAAACATAGATTTCATGATTATCCTGGAAGACGATTTCTATAATGATTTAATTGAACGGATAAAATGGCGTTTAAGCACAATAGACATACAAGAGCGCGACAAATGGCGGGAGCGCATATACAACGCCATGCACGAAAACCAGAACAATCTAACTGATAATTTTATAATTCAAGGCAAAACAGGATCAATCGCGAATTGGGTTAAAGAATATGACGCGCAAATCGGCGTAAAAATAGCAGAAAGCATAACACGCGCGAATTTTGAAAACGAAACATCAACCAAAGCGCATTTGTCAGATAAAGAAAAATCAGCATTAAAGAAATTTTTGGATTTTTACGAATTCATAAAACTATCATCATACGACCCAGCAGGATTTGAAGAAGACCTGGTAATAGAATCAAAAGGAAAAACATATATCAATGTAAATGGCGAAATGGTGGAAGTAGGGGATTCTAATGTCATTGCCAGAGAGGTAAGACCTTTTCAAAAGGTCTCACCTCTTCTTCCGCCCCACAGCGCAATCACACAGTCCGCGCACTCTTTACTCACCCAATCAAACGGCAACTTATCAATTATCCTATCCCAACTACAGAACAGCATTACAAATAAAGATGTGGAACAAACGCTTGGCGCCCTGCTTCTGCTTTCTCAGCTCAGGCGCTTGGATAATATTTTAGAAGATCCGCGGTTCGCTCAAATAATCATGAATGACCTTAGGCGCAATAACTCAGAAAGCGCGATTGCCGGAATCCGCTCAAACCCAACAGCTCCAATGCACTTGGCAAGATTTTTAAAAATCACGCTAGAAGATAATCTTAATCTATCCAATCAAGACGCGCTCGCGTTTGGCGCCAAGCTCGGCAAAATCATGTCCATTGAATCGGAAAAATACTCCTCCATCGTTAAGAATGAAAAATGGAATATGTAGCTAGCGGCCTTGTCGCTTTCGTCCGCGGCCTTGTCGCTCCCAGCGGCAGGGTCGCTCTCTGAATCATCCGCGCCAGCGACAAGTCCGCTGGGAGCGAACCTGCCGCTTTCGTCCGCGACCTGAATCATCCGCGCCAGCGACAAGTCCGCTGGGAGCGAACCTGCCGCTCTCTGAATCATCCGCGCCAGCGACAAGTCCGCTGGGAGCGAACCTGCCGCTTTCGTCCGCGGCCTTGTCGCTCCCAGCGGCAGGGTCGCTCTCTGAATCATCCCAAAAATTCAAAAATGTGTTATAATAAAAGTGTAGATGCCCCTTGTGTTAGCTCGCGGGCATCGGATATGAAAAAGAATACTTTTTCATATCACTCGCTCTACGTCGCTAATGAAATAAAATGAACATTACAGAATACAAAGGAAAATCACTTCTTGATAATGCGGTTGTTGAAGATATCAACAAACAAGCAGATTTGATATTGCAGCAAAAAGACGTGTCCAGGGCCTGGAGCGCGAGCGCGCACCTTAAAAAGGAAATTTCAGACCTTGATCAAAACGCGATAAAGCCGGTCTTAAATCAATACCGCGCAATTACCACAAAGCTGAAGGCCTTGGCTTTGCCGCTTTTGGACAGATCAGAAATAGAAAATTTATTGCGCAATAATTTGGATTTTTTAGATACGCAAACCGAACAATTAATCGCGCAGGGCTTGACCGCGTATATCGCGAGCCAGCAAGACGCGGAGCAGAAAGATATCGCGCAAAATCTATCCAAAGCAGTTG
>PCVT01000045.1 GCA_002787075.1 Parcubacteria group bacterium CG11_big_fil_rev_8_21_14_0_20_41_14 | reverse complement strand
TTTCCTGTATCCCGAAAAACAATATCTTGTCGCTGATTTGACAAAGGAGTTAGGACTAACAACTCCCGCTATTCGTCGTGAGTTAGATAACTTACTGAAGTTGGGTTTAATTACAGAGGAAAAGGCTCTAGAGAATTCCGGTGATACAAAAACAAAATCTAAGGGTAATTATTTTAGCGCTAATAATAATTTTATTCTGTATCCGGAAATTAGAGCTTTATTTGTCAAGGCGCAGATACTTTTTAGTCAAAAATTTTTAGATTCTTTACAAAAAATTTGTCGACCAAAATTTTTAGCTTTAACCGGTCTCTTCACTAATTATCCGGAAGCGCAAACTGATTTGCTTCTTGTGGGAAATTTACGTCATTCGGCTTTTTTACAATTAATTAAAAATCTGGAAAAAGATCTTGGCCGGGAAATAAATTTTACTATCCTGAATGAGGGAGAATTTTATTATCGTCGAGAAGTTATGGATATATTTTTATATAATATCATGGAGGGAAAGAAGTTAGTTTTAATTGATAATTTAGATAAAAAGAGTTCGGATTAAAAATAAAATATGCATTATTCTTCCTTTTTTCGCTTTATTGGATCACTTTTAAAATATATCGGCTTAGCGATAGCGGCTTTTGTTATAATACTAGCCGTTTTATTATTCGGCGCTTACAACGACTTAAAAGAAGCTGCTTTAAACGGTTGGAACGGAAAAACGGCTATTAGTGCGGCGGCAGCGGCGATTTCCACTCAAAACTGGGAATTAGTATCGGAACAATCACAACTAGCCGATGAATATTTTACAGCTGGTATAGATAACTTGGCGAGAACGCAAGATGCCAGGTTTATTAAGAATATTGGACTGATAAAAACTCAGATTAATGATTTAGCTTACTTATTAAAAGTGGGTGAAATATTAAGTTCCTCTTTAACTCATTTAAGTCCTATTATTGCCAAGCTAGATAACGTTAGAGCGAGCGTGGGCGTTGCAAATTTTAATGATTTACCGGAATCTAATAAACGCGAGATTCTTCAATTAATCTATGAATCGGAACCAGAACTAAATGGTCTTCAGGCTAATTTAGATTTAGCAATCCTTAATCTTGATAAGATTCACAAACTCGGGATACTTTGGCCAGCTTATGAGCGAATTAGCAGTATTAAAAATGAAATGAAACAAATCGCCGTTTTATTTAATAAGTTTTCTCCTTTGTTAAAGATGTTGCCGGCTTTAACTGGCTATCCCGACACCAGTCACTTCCTATTAATTTTACAAAACAATGATGAGCTACGTCCTAGCGGTGGTTTTATCGGTGTTTATGGACTGCTAGATTTAAAAAATGGGTCTATAAAAGAGCTCAGCACTTCCGATAGCTATCACTTAGATGCCCCCGCTTCTATTAATGATAATTGGAATTTGGAGCCACCAGTAGAATTAAAAAAATATTTAGACGTAAAAAAATGGTATTTACGTGATGCAAATTGGTCTCCGGATTGGCCAAGTTCCGCCCAGCAAATAGAAAAAATTTATCGGGGTGAGAATTTAGCTTTAGGTAATTCGGTTCCGCCTTTTACTGCTATTATTGCCATTACTCCCGACCTGGTATCTGATTTAATTCGTTTAACTGGACCGATTACGGTTGGTGATACCACTTATACGGCCGACAATCTTCAGCCACTTTTGCAATATAATGTGGAGGTTGCTTACAAGGAAGACAATATTTCTAGTTGGGACCGTAAGGCGGTTATCAATGAGTTAATTTCAGAATTACAGAAGAAGTTATCGGCTTTATCCAGTAGTCGCTGGCGTGATCTTTTTAGTCTTGTCAGTAATAATATTGATGCTAAAAATATTCAAGTATATTTTTCTCAAGAAGACCGAGAAAATTTAGTAAAACGTTTGGGGGCGGGCGGGGAAGTAAAAAATAGTGATGGCGACTATCTATTAGTAGTTGACGCTAATCTCGGCGCTTTTAAAAGTGATGTTGCCGTGAAAAAAAATATATATTATTTTGTAACAAAAAATAGTAATAGTCTGCAAGCTTCTTTGCGTCTAAGTTATAGACATGAGGGCGCTTTTGACTGGCGGACGACTCGTTATCGTAGTTACACTAGAGTTTATGCCCCCTTGGGCAGCAAATTTGTATCCCTACAGGGCTTGGATGAATCCACTAGGGATTTAAAAGTTGTTGATGATAAGGGTTTGAATAAAACCGTTTTTGGATTTTTCTTAACTGTGGAGCCGGGTACGGATAGGGAAATAGTTTTAGATTATCAACTGCCGGATAATATTTATAAATTAACTACCCCTTATCAGTTATTAGTACAGAATCAAGCGGGTAATAGAATTGAAAGCTTAAATATAAATTTTCAAGACTATAACAAACCGGCGCAAGTTTGGGCTAGCGATTTAAAGACAGATAAAACTTTTACGGTTAAGTAAGACAATGAAACTTATTGGCAGATTTCTAGTATTTTGTTAAAGGATAAAATCTAGCAATAAAAAAACGCCGGACTAGCCGGCGTTTTATCGTTTAAATAATAAGTGTTAGCCTTACTGACGAGCTTCTTCCGTGGCGGGAACAGAGGCAAGCTTATCTAGTTGATCGTTCAGAACGATTATACTAGCCGAATTAAAGACAACCAGACGATCGCCTTTATCAGTATTTACCAGTTTTAAGCCCATCGCCCAGCCACCCGATCCATCCAAATTAGAGGTGTACGCAAAATCGTTAACGGTAAATGATTCTTTATTCATCTTTACCACTCCAGTTCCGTTAGAAAAATATACATATGGGTTACCGGTACTGCTCTCCATTTCATAGCCGGGGTAGTCTAAGTGACGGAAAGAAGCTAAAAGTTTTCCGTCTAAAGAAAATTTCTTAGCGTAGTAATCGTCAATAGCGTAAATATTATCAGTGATGGCGTCAAAATAAATTTTATGATTAACTTCTTGACTGGAAAAATTTAAAGGAATTTCCGTATCAATTTTTCTGGTCTCACGGTTATAAATTTGAATTTTGTCGTCGTTAATCGCGAATAATAAATTATTACTGCCATTAGAGCGCAAACCAAAAGGTTCTTCCGGACTGAAGGCGTAAGAATTGATGATTTCTGAATCTGAGTTTAAGATATCTACTCCATGCGTTCCAACAATACCCATATTATTACCAAAACGATCAACTCGGTAATACCAGTTCCAAGAGTTATTTTTCTTTTCAGCAATCAAGCTTAGATTTCTTAAATCAGAAAAGTTGTATTTCAAGAGAGTATATTTAGAGGCAGTATAAATATATAATTGTCCGCCCTCAATAGTCATTTTAACATCAGAATAATCATCATAATTATTAAAACGAGGGTTATAAACTTTAACTTTAACGAGAGTCAATAAATCTTGACCTTGTAATTTAAAAATTTCTAAATAGCCCGTATTGGTTGTTGCTACTAATAATTGATTATTGTAGTAAATAGCATCACCGGAATAATAAGCCTGGACTTTAGCAGCGCTTTGGTCGGTAAAAATCCAAGGAGAAATAGCTAGAACCGCAATAATCACCAAGAAAATTTTATATAATCTTTTCTTATTCATAATAATTAGACATTTTTTATTTAAACTAACTTAGAACAATAACAAATTAGCTAAAAAAAGTCAAGGGGCATCGGTATTATGTATCGGTATGAATAGCCCGCTCTCACCTGTTTGACACAAACTAAGATAAATGATATTATAAACAGTTATGAAAATAGTAACGGTTTTGTCAGGGTGACAAAACTTATAAAATAGAACTTTAAAATAATCAATAAATAAAAGGAAGGAAAAAATGAAAAAATTAATTTTTTTCGTATTGTTGAGCGTTGTTTGTAGTGTATCCGTGGCTCAAACGACTGTGTTGTTACACTATTTGCCGACTTTTAGTCGTCAAACAGCGGAGAATTCGGTTGGCTATAATAATATTGTAGTTGACCCCGATTTATTTTTTTCTGCTTCAGGCCGAGAAAATTTAAATTGGTTGCAGGAACAAAAGAAAATCAAAGTATTGGCTTATGCTAATCCGATTGAGATGTTTGTTCCGGCTTTTCCCGATAAGCCTTGGAGTATTAATCTTTTTAATTTTGTAAAAGAAATTCCTGGGTTTTGGCTAAGGGATGTTAACGGAAAAATGGTTTCTTTTTGGCCTGGCACAAAAATGCTAAATTGCGCCATTGATTTGGAGCCCGTTACAATTAATGGGAAAAAGATGAACTACATTGAGTTTTTTTCGGATGTTTATATTAATAACGTCTTGAAAAACAATCCCTGTATAACAGGAATGGCGGGCGACAACATGTGGAAGGGGGGTGTCTTTTGGATGCGCTATTGGCAGAATAATGGTCTTATTGATTTAAATAATGATGGTATAGCTGATGATTCCATTTCCATAGACAAATCATGGTCAGCGGGCTTAATCTATTTTCTAGACCAAGTTCGTCAAAACATGGGTAGCGACTTTACCATTATCAATAATCCTGCGACTGATAAGTTTAAGAAACATGAAGCGGGAACAATCATGGAAAATTATCCTGATATATTTATGAATGAAAAGGATACGGTTTACGAAGCCTGGTATGAAAATATGGCTTTAACGGACAGTATGCCTGGCCCGTTCATATTTAACTCCAGGTCAGATAATTACTGGTTTACATTATGTTCTAGCATGTTGGCGGATAATGTTTGGTTCAGTTATTCTAAAAATACTCCTTATGATAAAAAATGGGAGCTAAATTTAGGTCAAGCTTTAGCTAGAAGGATACAAGTCAGAGAAATCGTTTTTCGTCTTTATGAAAATGGCACAGTATATGTTAATCCTCGCGATAAAACAGCTTGGGTTATATATACAAACGGAGATTATAGAGATAAATAAAACTTTTTCACAAAAAAAGCCGTCTTAAAACAAGACGGCTCTTTTATTACCCAGAACAAAGATTTATTCTACCACCATATCTTTCTTATCGTTTTTAATTTGAGAATAACTATACATTAAAGCACCAACAAGAGCCCAGAAGCTCCATTGTAAGGAAGAATCTTTTAAAATATTGTCGCCAATACTGGCGGCATAAAAAGCTAGGGAAAAGATAAACATAAATAAAAACAGCAATTTCCGTCGTGGCCACTTTTCTGTTATCCAGCCACGCCATAAATTCCATAACAAAGAAATTATTAGAGCCAGATAAAGAGTTAGGCCAAATAAGCCAGTTTCTAATATAACTTTAATATAGTCATTATGAGCTTCAGTAGAGCCTAAACTTATTGGACGGTTAGCACCAATAACTATTGGTGATGTTCCCGGGCCAGTCCCTAGTACTAAATTATTTTGAGCATAGCCCCAAGCGTCTCGCCATAAATCTAAACGCCAGACGGTTGAGCCGGTGTTTAGTAAATTACCCATACTAGCTACTCTTAGCTGGAAAGAGGGAGCACTCAAATATAATAAGCCGATAACTATAATGGTAGTACCGAGAAGAATGCGAAAGCGAAATATACCAATAAGTAAAATAATTAATAAGAAGGCTAACCAAGCGCCACGAGTATAGGTTAATACCAGAACTGAGATGAGTGGAATAGCTAGAAGTAGATAAAAATATCTTTGAATTACATCTTTTCTTAAAGTTAAAAATATAAAAATAGCTAAAGTAGCGACAAAAACCATATAAAAAGCCAACATGTTGGGATGAGTAAAAGTGCCGGCTACTCGCCAACGTTCACCATCAAAAAATTCTTGCCCGGTACCAGCCTGCCATAAAGCAGTTGCCATAGGAATAAAAGAGGAGATAATAATTGTTTTAATAAGAACGGTAGATTGTTGTCCGCCCCGAAACAGAAAAAAACCAAGAATAAAAAGAGAGAAGAAACTCGTCCAGCGCAAGAACTCTACTAGGCTAGTTGCTGGGCTAATAGAAACAGCAATTAGAATAAAAGCTAGCCCTAAAAATAATAACCAATTCATTAATAGAGGTATTTGTTTCCATTCTTTCTTTTGTTGCCAAAATATATGAAGAGCAAATAGAATTACCGTCATGCCCATTAAAGAGGTGAAGTTTAAAGACCAGTCACCGATTTTAACTATATCGGTGGCGGTTAAAAAATCTGTAGCCGTTCTTAAAACAATTAAAGCAATAAAAGCCAGTCGAGGATAAAAGAAGGATAATATTAAAATTGCTAAAACTATAGCCAAAAGAAAGACACTTAAGGCACTAGGAGCTAAAAAGAGGCTAAATAGAAAAAGGCCAATTAAAACAATGGCAATAAGGGCGAAGAACTCCGGTTTTTTTATTGACATAAACTCTGATATAATGCTTATATAAAGTTTAACAGTAATAAACCAAAAGTCAAAATGCGTATTTTACAAGTCAACAAATTTAATTATCGACGGGGTGGGGCGGAAGTATATTTTCTTTGGCTACAAAAAGTTCTTGTTGACCTTGGTCACGAGGTGGCTGTTTTTTCTATGCATCATCCTCAGAACGAGAAATCGGACTGGGAAAAGTATTTTGTTTCTCGGGTTAGTTTTAATGAAGGCGGGGTCTGGGAAAAATTAAGAGCGGCCGGACGGATGCTTTATAGTTTTGAAGCGGCGAGAAAATTTGATCGTTTACTAACTGATTTTAAACCCGACATCATTCATTGTCATAATATATATCATCATATTTCTCCTTCTATTTTAAGGGTTGCCAAGAAAAGAAATATTCCGGTTGTTATGCATCTGCATGACTATAAATTGATTGCCCCTAATTATACTCTCTATGACCACGGGGAAATTTGTTATGCCGGAATAGATAAAAATTATTGGGACTGTGTTAAGAAAAATTGTTTTTATTCCTATTCTCATAGTTTTCTAGCTTATCTAGAAATGACCCTACATCACAAAATTTTTCATTTTTATGAACAAGGCTTGGCTTTAGCTATTGCTCCGAGTCAATTTATGCATGATTTAGTGGTAAAAAGTGGCTGGCCAATCAATAAAATTACTACTTTAATTAATCCGGCGCCAAATGTTATCCCTCAAAATGTCTCGGATAATGATATTTCCTCAGCCTCAGAACCCTATCTACTCTATTTTGGTCGTTTTGTCCCGGAGAAAGGCGTAGATGATTTACTCGCAGTTTCTAAAACTAATGGTTTTAAATTACATTTGGCTGGAGCTGGCCCGGAAGAAGCAGTATTGAAAACAAATTATGCGACAGAAATTTCTCAAGGACAGTTTCAATTTTTAGGACATTTATCAAAAGAGGAAATAGCTAAAGAGATAAAAATGGCAACAGTGGTAGTGATGCCATCGCGTTGGTTGGAAAATATGCCCTTCGCCCTTCTAGAAACCTTGGCATATGGGCAGATAATCATTGCTAGTAAAATTGGTGGTTTTACGGAAATTATTCAAGACGGGATTAACGGTTTTTTGTTTGAAGCGGGTAATAAAGATAAACTTCAAGAAAAAATAAATTCAGTATTTTCCTTGAATCAGGAGGACAGAAATAATATTATTAGTAAAGCTTTAGAGACCGTCGCTAAATTGAAGCAGAGTGAACACTTAGCAGTCTTAGTCAATATTTACTTAAAATTAGTAAAAAACAAACTTCATTAGCAGACCTCTTGACTATATAAAAAAATAATGTTATTATTTACCGTTAAGCAATAGAAGGCAAAAACATTATTTTATGGAAGTCAAAAACTTTTTCGCTATTATAAAAAAACGTGGGAAAATTGTTTTTCTTATCGTTTTATTATTTGTAGTTTTAGCTACTATTGTTAGCCTTAGCCAGGCCTTGAAATATCGTTCCAGTTCTCGTTTACTTATTATTCAAGATAACCCTAGCTTAGACTCTTATAATCTTGCTAAATCTAATCAATACTTAGGTTCGCTTCTTACCGAAGCTGCTTATTCCGGTTCTTTCTTTGAATTACTCTCTAGCTCTGACTCTCGGATAGACTGGAGTTATTTCGGCTCTAATTATAAGGACCAGGTAAAAAAGTGGAAGGAAACTATTTCCGTCCAAAATGTTGGTGATACTGGTATTATTCAAATAGATATTTATTACCCCGATCAAACACAGGCTAAAAATATATCACTAGCCGTTAATAATCTACTTATAGCTAAAAATGGTCTATATCAGAATAGTGGTGATAATTTAAAAATAAAAATTATTGATCAACCGATTCTATCTTCTTGGCCGGTTAAACCTAATTTATTGTTAAATTTTATTACGGCTTTGATTTTAGGGACTTTATTTAGTTTTAGTTATGTTTATTATTTCCCGGCAAAAAAAGTTAAAAAAGAAAGTGTTGCTAGAATTAAGGAAAATGTTTCCACGGTTAAAGAGGGTGCCTCTACGACTAAAGAGGGAACTAAGGTTAGTATTCCTGTTTATACTCGCCCCGACTACAGTCATTTAACGGCTGCCAGGCAGGAAATTCCCGTTAGTGGGCAGGATGACTATCATGAAGATTATCAGCGCCATAATAATTCGGGAACGCATTTTAGTGGTAACATGAGAAATATTGTCGGCTAAGTCTTATAGCTTAGCCGGGTAAATTTGATTGGCGAATAAAGTATTAGCCCATCAAATTTGCAGATGCACGTTCACAATTGAATAAATAATGTCACATAAATAATTTCACAACAAACAAAAGGAAATACGTCATGAACAGATGGAACAATTATTACACCGCAGGACTAGTTTTTATAGTCCTACTTATTATTTTTTTCTTTGGATTCAACTCTTTTGGACTCTTTGAAAGAACAGAGCCAATTGCCGCGGTTAATACCACAGAAGAAACTGTAAATATTTCGGCCGTTGAAATGGTTGATATTTACAAGGCGCAGATTATCTGCCTTACAGCAGAGAATCAAGCAC
>PCVT01000056.1:381-2250 GCA_002787075.1 Parcubacteria group bacterium CG11_big_fil_rev_8_21_14_0_20_41_14 | reverse complement strand
CGGAACCATTCTGGCATTTGTGTTAGTTTGGTCAGGATGGGAAAGTTGTCCGCCGCCAGAGAACTATGATTTAGAACATGGCGCTTTTCCTAGTTAGAAGAATGTGAGTATGAAAAAAGAGGAAACACAAAATCCCGCGGCTCAAAAGAGCGAGTACGTGGGATTTTTATTTGTTTGGATTTTGCTATATCTTCTTTAGTTTACTCTGCGCGTCTTCCAATTTTTTTTGCTCCTGCGCAACAATTTCTTTTGGCGCGTTTTGCGTGAAGTTTTTGTTAGAGAGTTTTTTTTCAAGAGAGGCAATATATTGCTCAAGATTTTGCTTTTCTTTTTCAATTTGTTGCCCTTGCTTCTCTATTTGTTTGGCGTTGATTTTTATGTACACGTCAAACTCTGCTGAATGTGCTTTGATGAAATTCTCTTTTTCAACCGGCTTTGTGGGCAGAACCTGGATGCGCACTTTGGTTAATGCTTCAACAACAAGCTCCTGCTCTTGGAACATATCTTTGTGCTTTTTTGTCGCGATAGCCGCGTCCAGCTTTTCTGAATATGGCAGATTATATTTCGCGCGCATATCGCGGATTGTGGTAATTAAACTTTGCAATGCCTTGAAGTCAGATTTAATTTTTTCCACGGAAGGTGGTGAAGGTCGCCGACCCTTAATAGGGGTCGGCGACCTTTTTGTGGATCTTTTTTCTTCTGGCCATTTGGAAGATGCCAAAAATTCGTCTTTCGCGTCAATAAGCTTGGATGATTTCAATTGCTGGTAAATCTCTTCTGTGATAAACGGAGTAAACGGATGCAAAAGCTTAATCGCGTCAAGCAGAATTTCTGGCGCTAGAGTGTGGCTCTGGGTCTTAGAAATTTCAACATACCAATCAGCTAATTCATGCCACAAAAAATCATAAATTTTTTCTCCGGCTAAAGAGAATTCATATTTGTTATAATGTTCGTTTACCTCTTGGATGAGCGTCTGTAAACGGGACTGAATCCATTGGTCAGCAAGCGTTGGCGCATCAGAATCAGACGGTCGGCGACCCTTAATAGGGGTCGCCGACCGTCTGTCAGAAGAGTCGGTCATCAGAATAAACCGCGCGATATTCCAGATTTTGTTCACGAAATTTCGGTACCCAGCGATTTTTTCCTCGTACATGCGCATATCATTCCCCGGAGTCGTTCCAATCACTAAACTTAAACGCACCGCGTCAGTGCCATATTTTTCAATCATGTCTAAGGGATCAATTCCATTATCCAATGACTTGCTCATTTTTCTGCCAAGTTTATCCCGCACTAATCCATGCAAATACACTGTCTTAAATGGCACTTCGCCCATTACATAGGTAGTCATCAAAATCATGCGCGCGACCCAGAAAAATAAAATCTCATACGCGGTTTCCAAAACAGAAGTTGGATGGAATAAATCTAAATCAGTGCCTTTTTTCTTGTTGCGCTTAATCCATGAATCAAGCGTATCATTCTTTTTTGGTTTGTCTAAAAGCGTGGAAAATGTCCACAATGCGGATGAAAACCAAGTATCCAAAGTGTCGCTCTCTTGCTCAAAAGATTTTCCACTGCATTGCGGGCATTGTTTTGGCTTTTCAATAGATATAATTGGATCGCATTGGTTAAATGTCAATTGTTTTTTGTCAATTGTTTTACAGTACCAAACCGGAATCCTATGCCCGAACCAAATTTGCCTAGAAATGCACCAATCATGCAAGTTTTCCATCCAATGGAAATAGTTTTTTTTGAATCTATCAGGAATAATATCAATGTCGCCTGACTTGACTACATCCAAAGAGATTTGTTTCAAAGATTGTTTCTTGCCTTTCCATTGTCTAGCTGATTTGTCCACGTCTACAAACCATT
>PCVT01000056.1:0-360 GCA_002787075.1 Parcubacteria group bacterium CG11_big_fil_rev_8_21_14_0_20_41_14 | reverse complement strand
TACAAACCATTGTTCGCTTACTAATGGCTCAATTGGCATTTCGCATCTATAGCACACTGATAAATTATTTATCATGGTGCTAGAATCCTTCAAAAGCTCCTTGTCTTTGAGCGCTTCAGCAATAGCCAAGCGCGCCTCCAAAACTGGCAAGCCAGAAAATTTTCCAAAACCCGACTTTATGAGCCCGTTTTCTCCAATCACCGGAATTGTTGGTAGATTATTTTTCTTTGCAAGCTCTGCGTCGCTCATTGAATGCGCCGGCGTTACGCCCAAAGCTCCGGTTCCAAATTTCATGTCAATGGATTTATCAGCAATGACTTTGATATGCAGTTTGGTTCCCAAAAAATCAACATCAAATTC
>PCVT01000165.1 GCA_002787075.1 Parcubacteria group bacterium CG11_big_fil_rev_8_21_14_0_20_41_14 | reverse complement strand
CATGAAGAATAGATGAAGAACATCGCGGTCTTTGATTTCGCGCTCTTGTTTTAACAAAAATGGCAAGCTTCGCAAAGGCAAAGTTAAAATATTTTTTGCTCCGAGTTTTCGATAAAGACGTTCCTCTTTTGGAGTAATCGCGAAAATATAATCACTGTTTTGTATCATTTTCAATTCAGTAAAAAACTTTGGAATAAATTTAAGCAGATTGATCGCGCTGATTCCGTCTTCCTGCAAAAAATGAATTGCTTCAAAATTTATTGAACGCGTTATAATTGGAATATTTTGTTTTTGGAAAATATGATACAACGGCCACAAATACGTATAATCAAACCAAGCAATATCTGGATTAAACTCTTGCATAACTTCGCGGACAGTATTCTGCGCATCTGGCATTTTATATTCAAAAGCCGCACCATCCCAATTAATTGGATTAATTATTTTTGACAACTTCTGAACAAAACTGCGTCGCTCCCCATATTTGATTAAATCAACTTTGATATTATGCTCGCGCGACCAAGACATAATTTCATCCACATTCTGCCAATCAAAATATTTCGCAATAATGCGCACTTCAAACCCAAGCCGTTTTAATTGCAAAAATCCTGCCATGCGCTCCTGCTCGCACGCGCCAGTTGTTGGAATAGGAAATTTTGGAGTGATAATTAATATTTTTTTTGGCATATTTCTACTGTCATCCCGAGGCTTAAAAATATAATATTTATATCAAATTATGTGGTAAACGAAATACATAATACGATAGTGGTATATTGCAAGCCGAGAGGATCTAGTGAAAAAACACTGGAACGTCATTGACTGGATCCTCTCACCCTGCAAAGCTTTTCTATCTATTTTCTTATTTCGTTTACCACAAATATTATTCTATTTAAATATAATAAGGGCTCGGGATGACAAAATAATTTAGAATGACACTAATTTTGATTATTTCATAAATTTACTATACCATAACTGAAACGTCATAACAGACCAAAGTGTATTCAGGCAATATGACTTCTTGGCAATATGATCATCTAGCATTTTTTGCAAAGCAGTAAAATCAAACAAATCGCTCGTTCCAGCGCAATAAGATGAAGACAACACCTCCCGCATCAACGGCTTCAGCGGACCACGCACCCATTTTGCAGCTGGCGAAAACCAGCCCCATTTTGGCTGATTTAACACAAAATCTGGCAGATATTCAGCCATTGCCTCGCGCAGAATAATTTTTCCTTCATAATGCTTGCCCACGCTTCCGAAGAGAAATCCCTTGCTTCCTAATTTGTATTTCACTGGAATGCGATCAGCAAGTTCAACCAAGCGATGATCTAAAAACGGAACTCGCTGCTCCAAACCATATGCCATAGACATTTTATCGCTTCGCATAAGGGACTCATCTGGAATCCATGACTGAATGTCTGTTCGCATAAACTGGCGCGTAAAATCTTTTTTATCGATCACATCAAAATATCTTTTTGATAAAAACTCAGGCAGTACATCAAAATTATTATGCGATTTTAGAAATGAGGCAACCACACCCTCTTTTTGCGCGAAGAAACTCATATATCGCGCATGGCCTGGCTCAGTATGCAACTTTTCTGATGACTTACCCAATGCCTTCATAACAAATCCAGCGCCAGGAACAAAACGTAACTTTTCAATCATTGCGTTATAATAATACCGCTCATACCCTCCGAACAATTCATCTCCCCCATCCCCGCCCAGCACCACTTTGACGAAATCAGTCGCGTACCGCGCCAACAACATATTCACGGTCTGAATATGATTGGAGATCGGCTCATCCATGTGATAAATGGTTTTCTCAAGATTATCTAAAATATCTTGCGGCCTGATAATATATTCATGATGCTCGGTATTAAAATGCTCAGCTGTTTTGCGCGCCAACAAAAAATCATTATTATATTTTTCTGATTCTTCTGTATCTTGAAACCCGATTGAGAATGTATTCACATGGTCCGATAATTTACTCATGATGCCAGTAATAATAGTTGAATCAATGCCTCCGCTCAAAAATACGCCAACAGGCCTGTCTGACATTAATCGCTTTTGCACTGAATCATATAGAAGATCGTGCACTTCGCGCTTAATTTGTTCTTTATCATCTAGCAAAGAATCATTTTTAATTTCCCAGTATTTTGTTTTTTTGACTTCCCCGCTTTTATTAACCAGTAGATAATGCGCTGGCTCAAGTTTAAAGATATTCTTCCACATTGTTAAAGGCGATGGCACATATAATAAACGAAGATAAATATTCAAGCTTTCATAATTCAATGGAGCATCAACATTATGCGCTAAAATCGCTTTTGCTTCAGAAGAAAAAATAAACTTATTATCTTTGTGATAATAATACAACGGCTTGATGCCAATCCGATCGCGCGCCACAAATAATTCTTCTGTTTGAGTATTAAGGATTGCCAAAGCAAACATGCCATTGAATTTCTGCAAGCATTTTGGCCCCCATTGCGCGTATGCATTCAAGATAACTTCAGTGTCAGTTTTTGATTTGAATACATGCCCCAAAGATAACAATTCTTTTTTGACGTCCTCGAAATTATAAATCTCGCCATTGAATACAATAACGAATTTTTCTTCCGCGCTTTTCATTGGCTGATGCCCGGCTTTGCTCAAATCAATAATAGACAAGCGATTATGCCCTAAAGACCAGACGACAGACGCAAATTCGCCCACATCATCTGGCCCGCGATGCGTTGTTGCCTTATTCATTTTTGATAAAGCATTTTTGTCGTTAAAATTAAATCCGTTTATGCCGCACATAAGTAAACTTATATACGCGATGCATCCAATGCGTATCTTGTATCTTTAAATTTATAAATTATAACATCCCCAATTTTTTTGACTAATTCCAAATCCTGACTATAGTCCTTAATATCCCATTCCAAAGATTCATTAGAATCCCATACAATATAATCTAAACGGTATTTTTTCAACAGCGCGATGTCCCAATCCTGCTCAAGCAGAGATTCATACACACCACTAATCTTTGCCAATTCCTTATCAAAACTATATTGCTCTTCATAATTTGCTTCCCTTCCAAATCCCCATCCGCGGAAAAAAGTATGCGTGTTTTTTTCTGATTCGCTTGGAAATGACCAAAGAATCCTAGCTCCACCGCTTAAGCCAAAACCATTTTCATAAAAACTGCCTGGCTCAAAAAAATGAGCAAGCAAATACCGCTCAATCACCTCTTGATCGCTCCCTGGAAGATTATATGCATATTCAGAATTATACACATTCGCGTGCGTATACGCGGGAATAAATTTCATCAATTCACTATCTGAAAAAATAACCACATCTTTTTGCGTATTATCGTTTATCCAGTCAAACACTTCAGAATAGTATTGCTTATCATCCACGACATTATTATTATATTGGCTCACATATCGACTCCAATTAAACGTATTCAAACGCCATGCTGGAGCAATTAGCATCAGCGCAATCAATACATATGCGGAAATATTCTTAAATGATGGTTTATTGTTGCGCGCAATTGAAAGCATGTAGTGCGCGCTTAAAGCAAAAATAAATACCGGCATCCAAGACCAATGCACAGCATTCTGAATAATAATTCCAGAGATTATTTGGTGGTTAGGATAGATAATATTTGCCAAAAGCAAGGTTCCTATAATATATGACTTTTTATCTCGCGAAAGATTATATGCTCTCACAAACCACGCAAATACTGCTATCCATACTAGAGCAACAAGCAAGCGCGGAATTGATTCTGGTATATGGGAAAAATACTGCCCAACGCGTACCGCGGTTTCTGTGTGAAATGGCGCGTCCATTGCTTGCCATATTCGAACAAAATACGGGATACCAATTAATACCGCAATACCACACATAAGACCATGGTATTTTAATTCGCTAAACGATTTTTTGAACAAAAGCGCGAGCATATAAAGCCCAACCACTACTACCAAAAATGACCAATGATAAAAATACATCAAAAATAATAAACCCCACAAAATTCCAGCAACAATGCTATTGCGAAATTTATGGTCATTATTCAAAATCAATTTAATCCAAAAAATCAAAAATAATAAAAGTAAAGGAAAAGTAATCTGCGGATTAATTGGCTTAAATAGCCCGCCCATAACTACTGTGTACAAAATTACTGGAAACAGCACAGCAGTATATTCGTTAGATGAAAACTTTTTGAATAAAAAGTAAGTTAAAATAAAAATAAGCCCTGGCGCTATAAAATCAAACGCGATTTGCATTGCAGGCGCAGAAAAATTAAATAATTTAGTTAGGCCATATACAAAATATTCAGCTCCATTGGACTGTGGATACGCAATGTCTTTATGCTCAAAAAAATATGCATGGTTAAGATCATAGTGTCCGTCATCAATTTCCTGCGCGCGAGCATGATAATAGAGCGCGTCCGAATTAAATACAGGATACACGCCTTTAAAATCATCCCCCATCCTTTGAAAAAAAACAATACTAGGCAAACCAGTAAAAACAACTACCACAATAGTTGCCAAAGCAACAAGCCAGTATTTTTTTATCCATGCCAATACAGTGTTCATACATTCTTTTTTATAATATCAACAATTCTCTTTGATGTTTTTCCATCCCAATATTTTATTTTTGCAGACCTCCTGCTAAAATTAACTGACGCATATGCTTTTAGGATTGATTTTTTAGTAACTCCTGCAATCGTATTTGTTCCTTCTGAAACCGTAATCGGCCGTTCGGTCTCTGTGCGCAAAGTTAAGCACGGCACCCCAAGAAAGCTGGTTTCTTCTTGCACCCCGCCAGAGTCAGTCAGAACCAATTGCGCATATTTCTGATATGATACTGATTCAGCGTATGATAATGGTGGCAACAAATGACACGCGCGCTTAAGCGCGGACATCAGGCCAAATTTTTCTGCCTGTTTTTTGGTACGCGGATGCAATGGCAAATAGATAGGAGCGTCTTGGCTGATTGTCTCAAGAGTTGACACGATATCAGCAAAGATATTTTTATTATCAACGTTTTCAGCGCGATGCAAAGTACAAAAATAATATTTTTTATCTTTAACTGAGTGCTTAGCGCGCGAAGCAAACAGCTTTAAAGTATCAATCATAATATTTCCCACGAAATACGCTTTGCCGCGAACCTTCTCTTTGCGCAAATTTTTCGTCCCATCTTCCTGCGTTACAAATAGAATATCAGACAATGCGTCTGTTTTGATTCGATTGCGTTCTTCTGGCATTTTTAAATTACGCGACCGCAATCCTGCTTCTATATGCGCTAATTTTATTTTTATTTTATGCGCGACTTGCGCGGCCCACAGCGTTGAATTCACATCACCGACAACGATTACCATGCTTGGATGTTCTTTTGTAAAAATCCTTTCAAGTCCTGCTTTAATATCACACATCTGTTGCGCACTAGATTGTTGCGACGGCTTTAATGAATAATTTGGCTTTAACTTAAATTCCTTTAAAAACGCGCCTGCCATTGTGCTGCTGAAATGCTGACCTGTATTAATGAGTATATATGGCATTTTTTGTCGATCCAGCTCGCGACACAAAGGCGCTACTTTCATAAAATTCGGACGCGCTCCTGCGATTATAGCAATCTTATTATTCATAGAATTAATCCCCGTCAATAATATACTTATTCATCTTTTGTATCAAAGCGCTCAAACTATGGCGATGCTCAACCATATTTCGTAAATACTTAGAATCATATTGTTTCCATTTTTCCGATAGCACGAATTCAGCAATCTCTTTTGGATCATCATTTTCAATTGAACATTCAAGACCAATTGCTTGTGAATTTCCTTTTGTAGTAATTGGATAAATTCCAAATAGCATTGCCTCCAACATGGTCTTATCAATGGTTTCAGATGCCATATTTATCATCAATCGATGATTATTATAAACACTTTTTAGTTCACCCATGGGCACAGGACCCTTGAACGCGACGCGATTCTGTAAAGATTCTTTTTTAACGAGATCATGCAACTCCTCTACATAATTCTTTTCAACATCTCTGCCATACACCGTGAGAGTATAATCATCTGGAAGATGCTTCAGGGATTTTATAGTCAATTCCAACCGTTTTGACCGGCACAAGCGATGCACCGTTAACAAATTCTTTGGATTGTTCTGATTAATATCGCTATTACTATCCGCGAGCCAGAAATCAATATCAATACCATGCCCAGTGACAACTTTCTTTGGATTTCCTTCATACTGCGGCATGCTCTGCTTTGTGGCCGCGAACATGCGCTTAGTAAACCACCCAGCTAAACGAATATGCATATGCATGGTGTAATGAGTGTACCAAAGATACATGGGAATACGGCGTATCCACCAATACAAGGCACCTAGCGTAAAATATTCAGGATTCATATGCACGAATACACGGTCGTATTGCAAAGAAAAAATTAACTTCAAAAACCGCAACGCACGGCGCACTTTGCCATATCCTTTCTCCTTGCCTAAAGAATGCACCTCGAACGAATCATCAAAATCACCTTTCTCTAAGCAGATTACTTTTACCTCTATACCCTGCTTAATAAACTCGCGAATCCAAAGAATCACAAAACCCAAATCATCATCTTTTTCATGAATTTTTTGCGTAATAAATAATAATTTTATTTTTTTATCTTTCATAATTATTAAAAATCTTCTGAATTTTAAACCGCCTTAACAACAATTTCAATGGCACCATTAATCCTTCAGATATTATTTTATGCGATATTTTTGATTCTCCGATTCTGCGACTTTTAAAAATAATAGGAATTTCTTTTACGCGCGCCCCTAAATCATGAATAAGAATAAATTTCAATTCCATTAATATTGAATACCCAGAAGAGCCAATAGAATCTAAATCAACTTTCTGCAAGATAGATCTATTAATACACATAAAACCAGCCGTAAAATCTGATATAGGCAAACCAGTTAATATTTTTGCGTAAAGATTTCCACAGCGGCTTAAAGCTCTGCGCCATAATTCCCATTTCTCAACGCCACCTCCATTGATATATCTTCAACAAACAACAAAATCAGAATACTCTATGTAGCGCAGTATTTCTGTCAGATATCCAGGATCATGCGATCCGTCAGCATCCATGGTAATGATATTTCTAACTTCAGGATCAAAAACCACTCTTCTGATTCCATCTTTATATGCGTCCCCTAAACCGGTTTTTGATTCACGGAATAAAAGCGACAAATTAGGAAATTTATGCATTAGCTCTTGTACATCCTGCGCAGTTTTATCCGGAGAATTATCATCAACAACAATAATATGGACATCGGGAACAATATTAAATATCTTTGGCACTATAAAATTAACATTTTCGCGCTCATTATAGGTTGGCAATAAAATTACATCTTTCATATCTATTACATTCTGGATAAACGCTCTAAATCGTGCCTTAGCATCTTTGCGGCCAATTCTTTATATCCTATCGTATGTTGCCATCCTAACTCCTGTCTGGCTTTTCTGCAATCCCCAACAAGGAGATCAACTTCGGCCGGCCGCTTGAAACGCTCATCCACTTCGACATATTCTTTCCAGTCAAGTCCTGCTTCCTCGAAAGCGGCTTGAGCGAACTCGCCTACGCTATGGGTCTCGCCAGTTGCAACTATATAATCATCCGCGGTTTCTTGCTGAAGCATGAGCCACATTGCCTTAACATATTCAGGCGCATATCCCCAGTCCCGCTTGGCATCCAGATTTCCCAAAAATAATTTTTTCTGCTTGCCAAGTTTGATTGCCGCCACTGCGCTTGAAATTTTACGGGTAACGAATTCCATGCCCCGGCGCTCTGATTCGTGATTAAATAAAATGCCAGTACAGGCAAAGATATCATACGCTTCACGGTAATTACGTGTAAGTTCAAAACAGGTCACTTTTGAAATGCCATACGGAGACCGAGGATGAAACCGGGTCTGCTCGTTCTGTGGCACCTGCTCTGCCTTGCCAAACATTTCAGAAGAACCGGCAAAATAGAATTTGCACTTTGGCACAAGCACTTTCAAAGATTCCAATAAAAACAGCGTTCCGTTAATATTTGTGTTAAACGTGGAAAACGGATCTTCAAACGAGATCGCAACAAAACTCTGGGACGCAAGATGATAACACTCATCCGGCCTCACCTGCTCAATAATTTTAAAAATGCTCGCATAGCTTTCCATTGAACCGGAATGCAGTTCAACTTTACCGACGATATGGCTAATGCGACCTAGTCGTTGTTTTGGATCTTCGCCTGCCACGTGCCGCACTATTCCATGAACTTCATATCCTTTTGAGAGAAGCAATTCAGCCAAATATGAACCATCTTGCCCGGTAATGCCCGTTATAATTGCTTTTTTTGCCATATTCTAATAGACACTAATTATAATTCCCATGATTTTTTATACTTTTTAAAATATTCTTCTTTTGAATCAATCTGCCCAACTGTCGCACACGCGCGCTGGCCAAGAGCATCTCGGAACGCCTCATCTGAATGCAATTTCTCAATCGCCTCCGCAATTTCTCGTGTATCTCCCACACCAACAACCAAAGCATTGTCTTTGTTAACCACCCCTCCAACAACACCAACATCAGTCGTAATAATCGCGCATCCACAGCTTGCCGCCATTATGAGGGACATGCCATATCCTTCATAATTTGAGCATAAAAGATACACATCGCATGTTTTATAATATGATGCCAAATCGTCAACCCAGCCCTCAAATATTATATTGTCTTTAATGCCAAGCTGATCAACCTTTTGACGTAATTCTTTTTCCTGTGATCCTGCACCAGCGATTACTAACCCTGTCTTTGGGTTGTTTTTAACAACATCGCGCATGGCATCAATTGCTAACTCAATATTTTTTTCTTTTTCAAGCCGGCTTGCCATTAAAATTATAAAATCAAACTGAGGATATTTTTTATGCAGATCAACTGACACTGGCGCACTTTGGATAGCGTGCACATCCACAAAAATTGGCAATATAACAATTTTTGACATCCCTCGGGCATACTCGGGACAAGCTTGGATTTTGAGCTTTGACATTGACCTTTTAATCCTCTCGCTTACAACGCGGATGCCATCTGCTTTTGGCAAAAGACATTTCGCTATTAACACGCGAATTATATTCTTTAACGATTCAGCGCGAAAATACTCACTCATAAAATCAGTATGAACCTGCAATTGCAATTTTGCTTTTAATCGGCGCGCAACAAGCCAGCCGGCAATACCGGTCTCAAACGGATCCTGCGCCGTGACTAAATCAATATCTTTGATGCCGGCGCGCTTGACCATACGCAAAACATCCCAAATATACCACAGTTTTGATGTAGAATTTGTGGAATACGCGCGCGCGTTACCCGTAATCTGAACCGCTTCAAAATTTCCAACAGAGCAAACAACAATATCCAGCTGCTCAACCAAACCAGCGTACTCTTTCATGCGCTCAAATACCGCAGATCCTTTCTGCAAAATTTTACTGTCAGTACTTATCATTAAGACTTTCATATACTGTATTTACCTGCCTAAAT
>PCVT01000114.1 GCA_002787075.1 Parcubacteria group bacterium CG11_big_fil_rev_8_21_14_0_20_41_14 | reverse complement strand
TTCATGGGCGCGTCATATAATGTGCATCATAATCGAAAAGCCGCTGAATTGATCATAAAAGATGTTGCCCCAGAGCTAGAGCGTCAGATGCCTGGGAAATTTATGTTTCATATTTTAGGAAAGAAATTGCCTGAAGATTTGTCAAAATTGTGCAAAGATAATATAAAAGAAGAAGGATTTGTGGATGACTTAGATTTGTTTTTGCGCGATAAAGTTGATATCGCGGTCATTCCATCAATCATGGGCGCTGGCATGCAGCAGAAAATTTTTGAGCCATTGGTGTATGGAATTCCGTCCATTATTTCAGAGCGCGGAATTGCGGGCTATCCCTATAAACACGAAGAGCATGTGTTGTTCGCGAATAGAAAAGAAGAATTTGTTGAAAATATTTTAAGGTTGCGAGATGTCAATCTTCGGCGCACGCTGTCAATAAATTCTTTAGAGTTGAGTAATAATATATTTTCCAAAGAAAAACTTGATCAAATAGTAACAAAAGGGTTAGAATCATGTTATGACCAATAAACAGGCACTGCAAAAATCATACTCTATATTAAGCCCTTATTCTGATAAACAGAAATGGGAATTTAATAATAATTTGGTGCATTTGAAATATATTACTGAATATATTCCTAAGACAAGTGTTATTTTGGATGTTGGATGTGGAATCGGGATTTTGGATTTGGCGCTTGTATTGCTCGGTTATCAGATTTCAGGAATTGATAAGTATGTGTTTGAGGAAAGTAATAGTTTTAGTGTTGATGACATTGATGATTTGCGTCGCGTTTGGGAAGAGCATGGCCTTGAAATTTTACCAAAAGATATTTTGCGCGATCAGATTAAGGAGAAGTATGGCGCGGTTATCAGCATCGCGACTATTGAACACCAGAAAGATCCAAAAAGATTTTTACAGAATATTATTGCATTATTATCCTCGAACGGATTATTATATATCGCGACTCCAAATATAAGCCATTTGTTAAATCGCGCAAGGTTTTTATTCGGATTGTCTCCCATGAGTGGTCATCTTAAAGAATGGTTTGAGAAAGGGGAAACATATGAAGGCCATTGGCGCGAATATGCGCTAGGAGAATTGCGCCAGATGTTTGAATCACTGAACCTGCAGATCATGGCGGCAGAGAATATCCAAAGCATGAAGCCGGGCTTTCCCGTCAAATCATTGCGCGCGCTGTATGTCAGTTTGTTCCGCGCCCTATCATACTTAGTGCCAGGAGCGGGGGATACGAATATTATTATCGGAAGAAAGAAATAATATGGCGCAAGAAAAAATACAATGCACTGTGCAGGTTTTAACACTTAATTCAGGCAAAACTTTAGAGAAGTGCCTTGAGAGCGTGAAAGATTTTGCTGAAATCATTATTCTTGACGGCAATAGCACAGACAATACTCTTGAAATCGCAAAACAGTATACTCACAAAATATATCCTCAAACAGATTCTAAAGAGAAAAATATTCGCATTGAAGATTTTAGCGCAGTACGCAATCGGGGATTAAAATTAGCAACTCTTGATTGGTTTTTGTTTATTGACAGTGATGAGTATTTATCAAAAGAATCGGTTGAAGAAATACGTCATATTGTCAAACAAGATAAAGATAATACATATTTCGTGTATAATCTACCCCGCAAATATGTTCTGAATGGAATTGTATTAGAACAGATGAAGCCAACTTACCAGCCGCGCTTTTTCTATATTTCAGCCACAGATGGTTTTAAAAAAAGAGTGCATGAACGTATTTATCCAAAACAAGGATATGAAATTGGTACGCTTAAAAATCCTGAATTCGTTCCTTTGGAGGATATTAAGGAGTTACAAAAAAAATGGAATCATTATTTGGATATTGAACAGGATAAGATGAAAGATATAACTTGGCCTGTGTTTTTCGTCAAAATGCGCGCAAACATTATAAAATTTTTAAAATATTTTGTTAAAATGATGTTGAATCTACTTGCGCATCCAAAGAGCGGAATTCCTATTAAATATGAATT
>PCVT01000125.1 GCA_002787075.1 Parcubacteria group bacterium CG11_big_fil_rev_8_21_14_0_20_41_14 | reverse complement strand
GATCGCAAGGAATTTCAATGCCACGCGCGCCAAGAATTTCGCGCACCTTTGCAAGAACTTCCTTTGGAAGCACATGCGCCTTAATCATGTAATCATCAGCCCCACGCTCTTTTGCCTCATTCACAATAGCGCTCTCATCCATGTTGGAGAGAATAATCACAGGAGTATTTTTAGTCGCGGGATTTTTTTTGATCTCAGAAAGCAAGTCAAGGCCATAAGACACATTCAATTCAGTAGGCACCCATTTCATCTTATCAGGCAAAAGCATATCCAAAAGAATTACATCAGGATTTTTTTCTTTTATCATCTTTGCGCCACTTTCAAAATCGCGCGCCCCAACAAACGAGAATCCATGAATCGTAAATAATTGCTCATACATAGTCAAAAGCATGGCATCATCCTCAATATAGGCAATTAAAGGTTTTTTATTAGACATATTGATTTTAGTTACTAATTATACTATTATATCAGATATGATCTCACTAGCGCAACTAAAAAAGGGCTTTGTAATAATGCACAACAATGACGCGTATCAAGTATTTGAATGCGCTCATCATAAACAAGGCAGAGGCGGAGCAGTGCTTAAAACCAAGCTCAAAAATATCAAAACCGGAGCAGTAATAGACCAGACGTTCCAAGGAAACGATAAAATAGAAAAAGCTGATTTATCGCGCAAAAAAGTCCAGTTTTTGTACACAGATGAAGACGCGGCATATTTTATGGATGAGCAATATGAGCAGTTTTCTTTAGACAAAGACGCGCTCCAAGACGCGCTCTTATACTTGAAAGAAGGCCAAAAAGTTGATGCCCAGTATTTGGATAACAAGCCAATAGCAATTCAATTGCCTCCAAAAGTTATTTTGCAAGTAAAAGAAGCTCCACCCGCGGTAAAAGGGGATACAGCCAATAATCCAGCAAAAACCGCGATTCTGGAAACAGGCCTTAGCGTGCAAGTGCCAATGTTCGTGAATACAGGAGAAATAATCCGAGTAAACACAGAAACCGGGGAATACGTGGAAAGAGTGTCTTGAGGTTTTTGTTTAAATTTTGTATAATAAAAATATAGTAATTTTACATCAATGTATTACGCAACACGAAAAGGATATATAAATATAATATTGATTATTTTAGCGCTTATAGCTTTGCTGGCATTAGTTGGCTGGCTAGGGTATAATATAGGCAGGAATATTGGCGCGTCTAATGATCCTTCTTCTATTGTAAAGATTATCACTGACCCAACAGAAGTCGCTCTAATCCCCATATCTTTGGCTCAGAACGCGAACTTGCACAGATCAACAGGATTGGCAAAAGTAGGAATCGCTGAAGGCAAAGTAGAGATTGATGTTCTTCTTGAAGAAGGCGTTTCTTTGCCTCAAGGCGCGGCTATGTCAGCCTGGTTGGTTGATGCTGGAAATCTTGGAGGATTAGGAGAAAAGTCAGTATCAGAATTAGATCAGCAATATGGCACTCCATTCGCGAATGTTGATTTTTCCCAAAAAGTTGATGACGCGCCTTTTGCTCTTTATCTTGGAAGATTAACTTGGGATAGCGCGTTGGAAAGCATGCATTTGTTTTATGAAGTAAATGATTTGATTACTCCATATGACGCGATTATGATAACCTTAGAAAGCGATGGAAACAATGCGAATTATGATCCTCGGCCAGGAACTCCGATAATGATAGGTGAAATACAATAATTATGAAAACACAAAAATATATTATCTTACTCGCGCTCGCGGCCCTAGTCGCGACTGGATGCGCGAGCTTGATAAATGAAAATCAAAATACTGGCGCAAGCGCGTCAAACAACAGCGCTTTAACTGTTGATGATGGAATTCAAAAGAATGATTATTTTATTCGGCTTACAAGCCCGCAGAAAGGCCAAGTTTTAGAGTCCCCATTTTTAGTTGGAGGCGAGACAAATATTCCCGGGCAAGTTATATATGTGCGAGTGAAAAATCCTAATGGAGACGTAGTTATTAGAGAGCAAGCATCAGTAAAGGAGGATGAGGATGGAAAATCAGCTTTCGGAGTTCTTATAAGATTCGTGTTCAGCGCCACTGACAAAGGAACAGTTGAAGTGTATGCCAAAGACAGTTCAGGCAAAGAAGTTGCCTTAAAAACCGTGGAGGTTAATTTTGACACATCATCAAGCGGGAGCGTGGAAAACCCCGCGCAATAATTAGAAGTAAAAAAAGAATTATGGAAAATCAAAATCAGGCAACCCAAGGAGGAGTCCCAGAACCAGAGCAGGCAGTAGCGCCAGAGCAAGAAGTCGCGCCTGAATCAGGAGAAAAGAAATCATCTTTAAAGGTAATTGTGCCGATTATTGTGGCAGTAATTGTTATTGCCGTGATTATTTGGCTTGTTGTGTAGGATAGGTTTATATCTCACAAAAGGTGAGACCTTTAGTAAAGGTCTCACCTTTTTATTATCCAGTTTTATTATCCAATAATCCAAGTCGCGATAATTACGAATATAATCTGCAAAAGAAATCCTTGCTTCATGCTGATTTCTTTTTTAAAGATAAGTTCATGTATTTCAGTATGCAAAGTTCTGTACCATTTCAAGATAGGGGATTTAGTAAGTTCATATAATCCCCATAAAGCGTCCGGAGCAACGCTTCCAGCGATTGCGGCAAGCATTGGAGCTAAGTTCTTGGGGTCTGAATGGTTTATCCAGTATATAGACATTGTGATAACTCCGATAAGATCAATAAAAGACGCAACCGCGATTCTTGTCATGCGGTTTTTAAACCATTTCCAGTCCTTTATCCATTCGTCTCCGTGCGGTATCATATCCAAAATCAAGTGCATTACAAAGCCAGCCAAAAATGCCAAAGGCACGGATGAAATATATTGTCCTAATACGGCTCCTGCGGCCGCGTGCGCGGTTATATACATGATAAGTTTATTATATCAGAAATGCCTGCCTTGTACCAAATTTATTTTGGTACAGGGCTTGCAAAAGTGAATGATTTATGTTATATATTAAGAGTTCGCAGGGCGGGGTAGCTCAGTTGGTTAGAGCGGAGGACTCATAAGCCTCAGGTCGTCGGTTCGATCCCGACCCCCGCTACCAGCCTTCGCTCTGGGTACAGAGCTATGAGACTGGCAAGCCAGCAAACAATATAACGCGGGGTAGAGCAATGGCAGCTCGCCAGGCCCATAACCTGGAGGTTGAGGGTTCGAATCCCTCCCCCGCTACCAAAAAACACTGATTTAATATCAGTGTTTTTTGATGTGTTTGGCGAAAATTTTGGTTTGCCAATTTACTTGATAAAAATTCTATAATGTACTATTATGGAATAGCAAGGATACGCCTTGCGCGAGGAAGTAGTTCATTTCAAACCCACGAAATGGGGTAAGAATCATGAAAAAGCGTGCTAAAAACCCGGACACCAACAAGAAGAGGGTTCGGGTCACGATGCTGAAGTGTCGTTGCTTCACGTGCGACAGCAACTAGGCCGTCAAGATTGGCTGGCCAGGGAAACAGGGGTCGGAAGATGCTTTTTGTCTTTCGGCCTTTTAAATTAAGTCAACGCGGAGGAATGTCATGTTGGAGATTGAAACATCAGAGGCGGTATATGAATTGGAATTATACCACGCCCAGCTTAATATAACATCGCGTTGCAACATGCGATGCGAACACTGTAGGGGCGCATATCAGGGGGCTGTGGACATGTCGGTTCCTGATTTTGAAAGAGTGATTCAGTTTTGTTGTCCGCATATAGCCCAAAAAGGCGGGTATCTGATTACTGGAGGCGAACCACTCCTTCATCCGCAATTCAGAGAGCTCTTGTTAGTAGTCAAGGAACATGTGCGTGGCGATGAATTTTTGACTGTTGCCACTAATGGAAGTTTTCTGACTGAAGAGCTCCTGGATTTTTTGGAGGGCTTGGCTTTTCCAGATACCAGGATTTCTATTAGTCTAGACAGTTGTGATTCGTCAAGGCACAACGCTTTCAGGCACTCATCCCATGCTTTCGAATCAGCGGTTCAAGCTATAGGTTTGGTAGTCCAAAGGCCCAATATCCAGTCCATCGTGAGGGCTACCATACAGAAAGACCAGCTTCAAGAATTGCCATCTATGGTTGAATTTGTGGAATCGCTCGGCGCAGACATACTTTCTGTTTCAAGTATTATACCTGCCGGAAGGGCTTTAAAAAGGCCTGATCTGTGGTTTGATGTTGCTTCTAAAAAACAGCTCGTCGTTCTTGTTGCCGAACTAAATTGCCGGCGAAATGGCCTCGTGGTTGACCTTAATGACCCTTTGGCATATATCAGCGCGGAATATAGCGGCAGTTCTGGCGAGTATGGAGGTTGTATCGCCGGCATTGGTACATTCAGCATTGAGCCAGACGGAACCATGCTTCCGTGCCCGCTTTTGCATAATCAGCCGATTATGAACATCAAAGGGATATCCACGGAACAAATTTTAGACGAATATATAAACAGCAGGTTTGTACATGACTTGCTGGAGCGGAAATTGACTGGTGCGTGCGGATCATGTGAGTTACGATTTACATGTGGAGGATGCAGGGCAAGATCGGAAGCTGTGAGTGGAAGTTTTTTGGGAGCAGATCCTGATTGTTGGCTGTGCTAAGTCGCGCCCCTGGCCTGCGTTTTGATCGTTCGTTTTGTAGTGAGTGGCGAATAATTAAATACATTCGCCACTTTTTCTTGTTTTTTATTTTTTGTTGGTATATACTTTCCTATATGAATCAAAGAATCGCTTATCAATTCATTGAAAAACTAAAGCAAAAATACCCTAAGGATAATTTGCAGATTTTGGGTATTTTAGGTTTTGGGTCGTATTTCAATAAAAATAAATTCAGTAAGAATTCTGATTTGGATATTTATATAGTAATAAAGAATAATGGAAATCGTTACCGAGGAATTATGCATGTTGAAGGCGTGGAAGTGGATTATTTTGTCAATCCGATCGAGCGCTTAAAATCAGATTGGAAAAAAGTGAAATATCGTGAAGTTTCGAGAAAAACAATCGCCTACATGTTGCGAGACGGAATAGTTATTTTAGACCGCAATGGGATGCTAAAAAAGTTGCAAAAAGAAGCAAAATTGTTTTTAAAGGATGAATTAAAGAACAGCGGATTAAATCATATTGAATTGACAACTGCGAAATATTTTATTCAAGATTATGTAAGGGACATTGAAGATAGTTTGTTGAATAAAGATATTTTTTCCTGGCAATATAATATACATTCATTGCTTAATTATTTAATTGAAATCTTTTGTCGATATCACAAAATTTCTATTATAAAGCAAAAATATCAAGCCATGGAAATTGCCAAGAAAGATAAGAGGTTTGTAAAGTTATATCAATCAATCGCAGAATCAAATTCTAAAAAAGAAGTGATGAAAAGAATTGATACTCTTGTGGGTTATTGCCTTAAAAGCATGGGCGGTGCTTTAGCGCAAGAATGGGATTTGAAAAGTTCTTCTGGTGTCTAAATGGTAATTTTTGAATTAAAGTTTTCCAACTGTCAGGTACCCCTTTCTTTAGATACCTAGAAGCTCCGCGTTTGATAAATTAGTTGATAATCTGCAAGCGGCCATAATGGCCCTTGTTTTTGTATTGGCTTCGTATTGCTTTCTGAAAGTAGCTGGCTGGGTATTGATGCTCGTATGTATCCTGCTGGTGTTGTAATAATTGATTTGCTGATGTATTGCCTCGCATAGTTGTCCGAGGTCTTTTAATCTGCTTGTGCTTACTAATTTAAACTTGAAATTTTCTCATTGGTGCCGGAGGAGGGACTCGAACCCTCACGCGCTTAGCGCACACGATTTTGAGTCGTGCGTGTATACCAGTTTCACCACTCCGGCCTAACCACCCCCTTGCCCCCTCCTTGGTAAAGGTGGGGGAATTGGGAACATTTGAATTCTAGAACAATCCGCGAGTATTGTCAAAGTTCTTATTTTATTTTATAATAAGAACATATGGCGCGAATCATTTCAGTGGTGAACCAAAAAGGCGGAGTAGGCAAGACCACAACAGCAATCAATCTAGCCGTGTATCTGGCAGCGCTTGGGAAATATGTTCTGCTCGTTGATTTAGACCCGCAGGCAAACGCGACCAGCGGAATCGGCATTAATCATACTAACCTTGAAAAGGGCTTATATGAGGTTTTAAGCGGACAAGCAAATATCCGCTCTATTCTGCATCAGCATGAGCTAGACGGCCTAAAAATCGCGCCAGCGACCAATTCCTTGGCCGGAGCGTCAGTTGAGCTTGTTAACATGGATCGCAGGGAATTCCGATTATTTGACGTAGTAGACAGCGTTCGCCATGAATTTGATTATATCATCATTGACTCTCCGCCATCGCTTGGGCTTCTTACTATAAACGGGCTAGTAGCGGCTGATGAGATATTAATTCCAGTGCAAGCAGAATACTTTGCTTTGGAAGGGCTTGGGCAATTAATGAACACAATCCAATTGATTAAAGATAATATCAAGCCAGAAATTCAAGTGCTTGGCGCTGTGATTACCATGTACGATGGAAGGCAGAAATTATCAGAGCAAGTAATGCACGAATTATATCAATACTTTCCAGATAAGATTTTCAGAAGCGTTATTCCAAGGAATGTGCGATTAACAGAAGCTCCGTCATTTGGAAAATCAATTCTGCATTATGATCCTAAATCCAAAGGCGCCAAGGCCTATGAACGATTAGCAAAAGAACTCTTGGAAATTCATGAGAATATATAAAAAATATGCCAAAACAAAATTTCGGGCTTGGTAGGGGATTAGGGTCCTTGATTCCGAGCAAAGACAATGCTTCACAGCAAAAACAAAAACAGAATTTTTCTTCTGTGGCTCCTGAGCAAAATATGCCCAAGGATTCAGATTCTCTTTCTAGAATGATTGACATTGAAGTTGAAAAAGTTGAATCAAACCGGCATAATCCGCGCAAATATTTTGATGAAGAAAAGCTGAACGAACTTGCTGAATCAATAAAAGCGCATGGCATAATCCAGCCCCTTGTTGTAGTTCCATCAAACAATGGAAAATATGAACTTATAGCAGGAGAGCGGCGTTTGCGCGCTTCAAAATTAGCTGGCCTTAAAACTGTGCCAGCTATAGTGCGCCAAGCAGATGAATTAGAAAGATTAGAACTTGCTTTGATTGAAAATATCCAAAGAGCTGATTTGAATCCGATTGAAGAGGCCTTGGCTTATCAAAAATTAAATGATGAGTTCGGCTTAACGCATGATGAAATTGGAAAGCGGGTAAACAAAACAAGGCCTTTGATTTCAAACGCGATTCGTCTTTTAGCCCTAGACCCTGAAATACAAAAAGCAGTTGCCGAAAGAAAAATCACAACCGGACACGCTAGATTGATTCTTGAAATTCAGGATGAAGCAAAACGCATGCAAATGTTCAAGAAAATTTTAGACCAAAAGCTAAATATTTCAGATACTTCGCAAGAAGTAAAAAAAGTTGAAATAAATCGGCACACGCGCACAATTATCCGAGACCCAAATATTGAGGAATTGGAAAAACAGCTTAGGGACGCTTTAGGCACCAAAGTTATGATCGGCCGCAGAGGAACGAAAGTCGGGCTGATTACCATTGAATTTTACGGAGAAGACGAGCTAAAGCAAATCGCGTCAAAAATTATTTCCCCTTAAAGTCCTTAATCGCTTCCCAAAGTCCGCGCTTTGTGTTTTGTTTTATTTTGTCGCGCGCTGCCCTGGTTTTCACGAACTTAAGCCAGTCCCTGTTTGGGCCTTTGCGGTTTTTTTCAGTGATCATTTCAACCATGTCGCCAGATCGTAAAGGCGTGCTAAGAGAAGAAAGCTGGTTATTGATGCGCGCGCCAGTTGCTTTGTCTCCGATTTCAGTGTGAATATGATAGGCAAAATCAACTGGAGTTGAATCCTCTGGAAGATCTATAACATCTCCTTTTGGAGTGAACACAAAAATTCTGTCTTGGAACACGTCAATTTTTAACGAATCCAAGTATTGGGTGCTATCCGCGATTTCTTGTTGCCATTTGGAAAGATCTTTTACCCATTCAAGCTCGCGATCAAATTGAATAGATCCGCGCTCATCATAGTTCCAGTGCGCCGCGATTCCGAATTCAGCGTCTTCATGCATTGCTTTTGTGCGTATTTGTATTTCAATGGTTTTGCCGTGCTCATAAAAAATAGTAGTGTGCAATGATTGGTATCCATTGGGCTTTGGCTGGGCAATATAATCTTTAAACCTATTGGGCATTGGCCTCCATTTGTTGTGCACAATGCCTAGAGCTCTGTAGCAGTCAGCAATAGTCGGGACAACAACGCGCAAGGCAATTATATCATGAATTCTCTGCAGCTCATTGTTATGCTTTTGCAGTTTTTGATGCATGCTCCATAGATCTTTTGTTCTGCCTGAAATTTCCATTATTTGTATTTTTTCTTTTTTCAGTTCTGATTTTACTTTAACGCACATATCAGAGAGAACTTTTTCCCGGTTTTTGAAATGTTTGTCAATTGCTTCTTTGATTGATTCATATTCTTTGGGATACAAATATTTGAATGAAAGATCCTCCAGCTTGCCTTTTAATTGCCAAATGCCTAAACGATTGGCTATTGGGGCATAGATTTCCAATGTCTCGCGCGCGATGCGCTCTCGTTTGCGCGGTTCTAATGATTCCAATGTTTTTAGATTGTGGAGACGATCCGCGAATTTTATGAATATTACGCGGATATCCGCTGCCATTGCAACGAACATTTTTCTTAAGTTCTCAATGTAGCGCTCTATGCCGCGGTATTTTAGCTTTCCTAATTTTGTTATTCCTTCTACTAGGCCTGCCACGTTTGGGCCGAATTCTTTTTCAATGTCTTTAAGCGTCTTTTTGGTGTCTTCTGGAACATCATGCACAAGGCCGGCTATGATTGTGTCTTGGTCTAAATGATATTTTGCCAATGTAATGGCTGTGTCAATAGGATGATTGATATATGGCTCTCCGCTTTTGCGCTTTTGGCCAAGGTGGGCTTCTTGCGCGAATTCAAAAGCGAGCTTCACAAGGTCTGTGTCAACTTTGAGCTTTTCTTGATTTATTGTTTTTATTAGGTCTTGTATTGTTGGCATACTGATTATAGGGTAGAGCGGTTGGGGTGGTTTGTCAATCATGGTGAAACAAAAAAAGCCCGTTTTTGAGCGGGCTTTTGAGATTAGTCAATGTCAGTATGTTCCTTTAGGTATTCATCACGAAGGTATACTCCAAGCGTTATTTTTGTCTGATTTTCGTCAATTTCCGGATTGTCATAGAAGTAATTTTTTAATGGTCCGAAAAAATCCTTATAGAAAAGGGCGCTGATTGATTTTATAGATGCGATTTCAACATCATATTTTGTTTTGGCCTCCTCTGACTCAATGAAATTAAAAAACTTGTCTTTATGTTCGTTAAAGATTTTTTCAAATCCGGAATTCTGAACTTTTTGCATGCCCAGTTCAGTGAGTTTCAGCGGGCTGTATGATTCCAACTCTTTCGGGTTAAATACGCTGTTTGATATCAAGAAGTCGGCAATAACCTTGAGATTGTATTTTACTTTTTTCGTTGTTTCTTTTAAGTCATCAAGAATTTGTAATTTGCGGCCTATGTATATGAAAGCGCCTAATATGCCAAGCACGCCAACCATAAGCAAAATTTCAAATAGCGAGAAACTGTTTGTTGCATGATTTTGCGGGGTTGCTAAACTACTGGCTGGATTCTGATCCGCTATGCCGATTGTGGTAGTTGTATTTTCCATAGTGCTTATATTATATCACAATTTGATTTTTTCACGCAATAAGCTATTGAAAAAAAGCGCCGCCCGAGAGGAGTCGGACGGCTGGGTTGAGATGTGCTGGCTCTTGTTATAGTATTCTATTGCTTGAGCTCCCGATTTTTTAATTCGATGACAGGGCATAATTTGTCGCGAAGTATGACGCTGATTTTTGTTATTACATCTGAAGTAAATAATTTGTATAGGATAACAATTATCAAAATCAGAATTCCAAAGGTAATTATTCCCCCGATTATGTATAGGAGATTGTCCCATAAGAACATAGTTGCGTTTTTAATATCAGATCTAGCAATATAAATCATTAAACCAAGCATTAGTATCATTATAACTAAGGGTGGATCGATTTTTGTTTTCATTTTTTCGTATTGCCTGGTTTTGTTGCTAAATCTATATCCGCAAATAAAAGCAAAAATATCTAAAATGAACTCTAATAACACATATACTAATATAGCAAGCAAACAGAAAAAAGGATACCAAAATAGTTTGCATACTGATATGTTTTGGATCGGCACTTTTCCATTTCGCCATTTATGCAAGAAAGCATAAAGGCGGAAATAGCATGTGTCTTTGTAAATGATCATTTCCCTTTCCTCCTTTTGAGGGTTAGGTGGGTTTGTTTTTTGGCTTTTTGCCAAGAGTGTAGTGTACTTCAATTTCTCAAAAAGTCAACCTATTCAGCGTCTTTAGTAAACTTACACTCCTTAGATGAACACTTGTACGTGTCCTTTGGCCCATATACCATCTGGCTTGAGCAT
>PCVT01000222.1 GCA_002787075.1 Parcubacteria group bacterium CG11_big_fil_rev_8_21_14_0_20_41_14 | reverse complement strand
CCCCCTGGCGAAGACGGCTGACCCGCTTATGATTATATTTTCAGTGAATCCGGTAAGCGTGGGCGTGACACCAACAAACTCTCCATTCCAATTTGCGGGTCTGGCTGCGTACGCACGGTTTATCTTTTTCATATTACTCCTCCCATTTAGTGAGGCCTGCCAGAATCAGCACGACCCCGATGAGTACACTGAAACTTGGAATTCCCATCCAAAATTCCGGCGCGTTGAACCATCCCCATCCGTCGTACCAGATTGGCTGGGTGGTTTTGGCAAGGCCGTGGAGCCAGATTGTTGTTGGGACGCATATAGTGAGGAGTATCGTGCCGACTGCGACCAGGATATAATTTTCTTTTTTCATCGCATTTCCTCTATCTTAAATGTGAGAGATTTTGGGAGAGTTGCTTGCGCAGAGCTCTCCCGGGAATTTACGCTAGGTGCGATTTTACCTCGCCCAATCTGTTTTCGGCGCGCTCAAGGAGATTTTTGAGCATGTTAACTTCCTCCTCAAGATGACAAATTTCTGCTTTTATTTTTTTGTCCTTTTCTGCCTCGGCGGCTTGTTTCCGCCAGTTATCCTCAATTTGTTTGGCAGTTTTGCCGGCTTTCATTGCTTCATACACTGGCTTCATCTTCTCCCATGAGCCGGTCGAGAGGAGTTCCTCTTTATTTGGTTTTGTTATGGTGAAGTGCAAGTCGCTGTATGTGGCATCTCCGTAGTTGTAGTCCACATATACGCTTCCGTCTGGCAGTATTTCCCTCTCGCGCTCATTGCCTGGGTTATATGGCACTATTTTAGCCCCAGGCATGTTGTCGTAGCGTTCCTGCTGCTGGCGCGCTGCCTCTTTCAAATCTATTTTCTTTTTCATTATACTTTTTCCTCTCCTTGCGAGATTGTCGCGATGTCGGGCAGAATGTCGCCTATGACGAACCGGGTCTCGGTGTCGCAGACGAACACGATTTCATAGTATCCCTCAAGTCGCCACACGCCGACCACTGGCGCTCCGACGCGCACTGCCTCGTATGCTTCTAGCGTTGCATCTGGTTTTTCTACCATGGTTAGGCACTCTCCTTGATAAGGTTAAGGACTGTTGCGATTTTTTCTTCCGCCTGTTCGGTTCCGGCCACAAAATGCCAGGCCGGATGCTGGTTCCATGCCGCGCGCGTGGCGTGTTCCACTTGCTGTGCGCGTTCCAGCGCCTCAAACCGCGATTCATTCCCGTGTTTTCCGTACAAGTGGGGGAATGCAGTTGCCAGTGATTCTAGGTGGATGACTGTGCGATAGCGCGCGAACGCGGCGTCTAATTTAACATCATACCGTTCGCAAAACTCCGCCAGTCCGCCAGCCAAAAATGCGGCGCCGTCAAGCAATCCTCTGTCGCAAACCAGGAATTTGGCATTTTTTTCGCGAGCCATCATCGCATATGCCCGTTCAAATGATTTTTGGGCTACGATAACAGCATCTTGAAATGCGTTCTGCCAGTCCTGGCTCCACTTGATGTGGACCCCGGGAATCGGGAATCCGCCTTCAAGCAGAATAGTGGCAATTTCCGGTATGATGAGTATCTCATCCTGAAATTGCTCTTTGATTGCGCTTATGACGGTGGTTTTTCCGCTACATGGTCCGCCGGTAATCACGATTGCGCGCATGGCTTTCTCCTTGTTTTTTTAGTTTTTAATGTCCGCTTTTAGTGTTTTTTAATTTTTTCCGCAAAAAAACCGCCCATTTCTGGGGGGTTCGCGTTTTTCCTGCCCTTTTTTAAGGGCTTTTTGGTTTGTTTTGGTTGCAGGCAGGTTAGTGCTTCTGCGACCCTAAATATACTAGCACAGATAGAGGACAAAGTCAAGGAGTGTGTTTTGGCTGTCATTTAAAAATTAAAAGTGAACACTTTTATCTTTTAAATGACTTTTTTATTCAAAGCTTGATCAATTCGCAAAAATTAGGTATACTATGTTTTGTTAATTTGGCAGATAACCCCCTCTTAATCTCCCCCTTGGTAAAGGGGGAGAA
>PCVT01000175.1 GCA_002787075.1 Parcubacteria group bacterium CG11_big_fil_rev_8_21_14_0_20_41_14 | reverse complement strand
GCTTAATGGTGCGGCAGAAAAAACAGAGTTCTGGATACACAACGGAGAAGAGATTGAGCTTAATTACAATGGTGAGGCAAACGCCGAAACAATTAGTCAAGGCATTCATTGGGGCGTGCGTTGGCTATATCATAAAGCACAAGGCATAACGAACAGTGGAAACAGATATTGGAACAGCTGGAAAGAAGCAATGGAAGGATATGGTTCCCAAGAAAAAGAACATAATGATGCTATTTGGAGCATTTATGAGAATGGTGTGGACACGCGCCAAGGCAAGAGGATTCGCTTGTGGTCCGTATTTATTTTTATGATCATTACGCTTGGTTTTTCTTCTTGGATATTATGGAATCAAAAACAAGTTTATTTCAGTTATAAGGATTTGGGCTCTGAATATGCGAGTATTGGCAGAATATGGCTTACGGTGGGAATTTTTGACGGCACGAGAACGAAGACCGTGGCCATAGGTCCTGTTCAGGATTCTTCGTCAGGAGAAAATTCCGGGCTTATTAAAAGCAGTATCATGGTTGATTATTACGATTTTGACAATGATGGCGTTGATGATGTTCTGATTTCTGCGGATCATACCGTTGGCAATGAAGTTATGTATTTTTTTAGAATCGGAAAAAAGGAATTAGAGTCCATTCGTTTCATAGAGCATTCCAATCCATATACTGGCGACGATAGTTTGTATGCGGATAATATCAGGTTTGGACGCAGAGATGCATTAGGCAGATATACATTCATAGAAGAAAATACGATACGATACAGCAACGCGCCAGATCAGATATGGCGCACTTATTATCGGTTTAACGAAAACAATGATATTGTTATTGATAGAAAAGAGCAGGAGGACATTGTTGCCACTAGCGCATTATAATATATGTTTTAATAATCAATCAGTAGAAAAAATTTTATGCAAAACCCAACCAATCCGGAACAAGCGCCTGAACAAAGTCCAGTCGGACAATTAGCAGGCCATATTCAAGGCGTTGTTCATGAGCCGCGGTACTGGCTTTTTACCGTGGTTTTATCAGTCGCGCTGTCCGTTATTGTGGGCGCAGGCGTGTACTGGTACATGCTAGGGCAAGTTGATCTGGTTGGCATCACGCTTTCACAGAGGATTAGCGAGCTGGAAGCGCGCGCGATGGAGCAATCAACAGCTCAAAATGAGCCATCGGATAATTCAGATGCGGCTGATACCGAAGAAATTTCAATCGCGGATTGGAAGACATATAGAAGTATTTATGGCTTTAAGATTGATTATCCAGTTAATTATCCTTTTGTTTTTTCTTTAAAAGAGGGTGAAGATTTTCAAGGTAATCCAATCAAGGGAATTACATTGTTAAAAACTTTTGCTAGAGATGCATATACAGATATAATTCTGGAAATACGAAAGTCATCAAAGACAGCAGAAGAATTGGTTGCGGATTTCCAAAAACCAAAGCAAGGAGCTGATTATTTTTCCAATCAGGAACCAGAATTTCTGAAGATAGACCAACAAAAAGGATATAAATTTCAGAGTGGTGAAGAAGGCATGCCATCTTATGAAATCTATGTTGATGGCAGTAATGGTGTAACCTATGCAATCAGATATTTGTATTTTAGTGGTGGTGTGCAATTGGAGGATGGTCCATATGCCAACTCAACGGCAGGTGATTTTGGTGGAGAATATGTTCAGCAATTAATTGATCAAATTCTCTCAACTTTTAAATTTATATACGCAATGACAGGATAATTATGAACCTCCCAATCTCTTGGCTCAAACAATTCGTGAACATAAAAGCAAGTCCGCAAGAAATCGCGGAGCGGTTGACTTTGTCCGGAAGCGAAGTGGAGAAAATCGTTGATAACAGCATGGGCTTGTCAAAAATTGTTATAGGACAGATTAAATCCATTGAGCCGCATCCAGACGCGGATAATCTTCAGATCGCGCATGTTGATGTGTGTAGCGCAATCGGTCGCGCAAACGGTCGGCGACCTCTTTTAAAGGTCGCCGACCGTTTGCGCGACGCCGACCATTCGCGTTGTTTGCTTGAAATCGTATGCGGAGCGAAAAACATCAAACCCATGCAAAAGGTTCCAGTTGCCATGCTTGGCGGAAGCGTGCCTGGCATTTCAATAGAGGCGCGAAAGATTCGCGGAATCGCGAGCCAAGGAATGATGTGTAGCCAAAGAGAGCTGGGAATAGGGGATGATCATTCTGGGATTTTCATTTTGCCTGAAGATGCAAAAATCGGAACTGATGTTGTCAAATATCTGGAACTAGATGATCCAGTATTAGAATTAGATATTACTCCGAATCGTCCGGATTGTTTTAGTATTCGCGGGTTAGCAAGGGAAGTTGGAGCTTTGTATGGGAAGAGACCCCCTCTCAATCTCCCCCTTAGTAAAGGGGGAGAGGTAAGAGAGAGTGGCACACCAGCGTCTTCATCAGTGAGCGTGAAAATTGAAGACAAAAAGTTATGCCCGAAATACTGCGCACGTGTCATCCAAGGCGTGGATGTGAAAGAGTCGCCTTTGTGGTTGCAGAACAAGCTTCTTCAAGTCAACATTCGTCCGATAAACAATATCGTTGATGTTACCAACTATGTAATGATGGAACTTGGGCATCCTATGCACGCGTTTGACGCGAACTTGGTTAATGGAAAAATCATTATAATCCGAAAAGCAAAAGCCACGGAGAAAATTCTAGCTTTGGATGAGCAAAAATATACACTTAATCCAGACATGCTTGTTATCGCGGATAGCAAAAAGCCAATCGCGATCGCCGGCATTATGGGTGGCCAAGAAACCGCGGTCACGGACGCGACCAATAATATTATTTTAGAATCAGCCATATTTGACCAAAAATCAATCCGCAAAACATCAAAAGCTTTGGGATTGCGCAGTGAATCATCGTCCCGTTTTGAAAAAGGAATTGACGCGCAAGTTGTTGAAGAAGCAATTGACCGAGCTGCCGCGCTTATCCACGAACTAGCTGGTGGCACTATTTTGAAAGGCATAGTTACAGCCGGAGAAGTGAAAAATCAAGAATTAACCATAAGCTTATCTATTAACCAGGTAGAGCGGATTTTAGGCGTGAGCGTTACTAGCGCGAAAGCAAAATCAATTTTAACGTGTTTGGGATTTGAAGCATCAGAAGGAACCCCCCTCAAATCCCGCCTTAGTAAAGGAGGGAAGATTATTGTCAAAGTCCCATCCTGGCGAATGCATGATATCAAAATTCCAGAAGACCTTATAGAAGAAATTGGAAGAATGATAGATTACAATACCATGCCAAAGACCCTGCCTCAAGCTGACTTGGTATCGCCAAGAATGGAGCATCTTCATAAATTGCGCCATAATCTCAGGCACTATCTCGCTGGAATTGGATATTCAGAATTGTTAACCTATTCATTCTATAATGAAAAATTACTTGAATTTTCAGGAATACCGAAATCACATCATATCAAGCTTACTAATCCAGTTAATGATGAATATCCATTTTTGCGCGCGTCTTTAAAGCCTTGGATGCTGGATAAGCTTTCCCAAAATAGCGCGCTCCTTTCGCGGGATGAATTCCGATTGTTTGAAATTGGAAAAATATTTAATAAAGATCAAGAAAATTGGCAAGCATGTATTGGCATAATAGATACTAAAGAGACAGACGAGCAATTATATCGCGAATTGCGCGGAGTTGTAGAATCATTTTTTGGCGCGAAATTATCAGTTGAAAAAAATAGCAAAACATACTGCCTTTTGTCAGGCAAGCAGGAGATAGCGCGCATCAATATTTATCCCAAAAATTCAGTATCATTATTAAGATTCAGATCATGTTGCGCTATCGCGATTATCAATCTTGAATTTATTCAAAAATCCGCTAAAAATGAAAAAGTTATATTTAAGCCAATTAGTTATTATCCTTGCGTTGAGCGGGATCTTTCAATCATATCCCAAAATATGGTACAATATACAGAGATTGAATCTGTGATAAAGAAATTTAATTTGCTTATAAAAAATGTAGAATTATTTGATGTGTATCCTGGCTCAAATCAAAAAAACGCGAGCTTAACAATGCGCTTGACATTTTCTTCAACTGATAGGACTCTTGAATCAATCGAAGTGGACCAAATTATGGAAAAGCTTTGTTTGACTTTAGAAAAAAAGTTTAAAATAAATTTTAAATAAAATAAAAATATGTATGAATTAAAAACTATTTCCTTGGGGTCTTCAGCAAGAGTATTCAGCTTTGTTCTCACTGTAATGTATATTGTGTTTGCGGTGATATCTCTTGTTTCAGGAACCACGGCGTTTGGAAGCGGAACAGTATCCTTGTTAATTGGAATTATTCTATTTGGTATTCTTGGCGCGATTTTGGGCATGATTGTGGCGTTTTGCTATAATCTAGTGTCAAAAAGATGGGGAGGTCTTCACTTGGATTTCAAACTTCTGGATGAGGACGAGAAAAAGGATTAGCATCATTATTCTGGATTTAAACAAAAACAAAAATCATGACATTTTTTGTAATATTATTTTTACTAATTGGCGTTTTGGCTCTTTATAAAGGCGCTGATTTGATGATTGACCATTCTTCCGCTTTAGCAACGAAATTCGGAGTTTCAACAGTTGTGATTGGGATCACTGTTATAACTCTTGGCTCAATCATGCCAGAACTTTCAATTGTCATTACTTCCTCTCTTTCAAACGCTAATGATTTAATAATCGGCAACGCTCTTGGCTCAAGCATTTTAAAGCTTGGGTTTATTTTTGGGTTAGCAGCCATTATATCGCCTATAAGCATCAAAGAAAGCACTCTAAAGCATGAATTTCCTTGGATTATGCTTGCTTCGGTTTTGATTTTCTTTTTAGCGTTTGATTTAACTATCAGCCGAGGCGATGCCATGCTGTTGATTGCCTTAGGCATTCTGTTTCAATGGTATTCAGTGAAGGTCTCCCAGCGCGAGGTGTTGGAAGATATTGGAAAACATAAAATGAAAAAGCGAAAAAAGAAAGCAATGAAATCCAGCAAAGCCTGGATTAAGATTATTATTGGATTATTGTTAATTATCGGGGGCGCGAAATTATTTGTTGATTCGTCTTTGGCAATCGCGCTTTGGCTTGGCGTGTCCCAACTTTTCGTGGGAATTATAATTATCGCGATTGGCGCTTCTATTCCGGAATTCATGGTTACTATCATGTCCGCGGTGCGCCATCATCCAGGATTAGGAATCGGCAATATAATCGGCTCAAATGTAATGAATGTGCACTTAGTGGTTGGCATTGCAGCACTTATAAAGCCACTCAAGATTCATCCTGATTTGCTGATTTTTGATTTTCCAGCTTTTATATTTTTTGCGATTTTAGCGGCTGTAATGTTCAAGTCATCACACAAATTATCCCGTTTTGAAGGCGGTGTATTAGTGGTTGGATATATTCTGTATTTCATCTATAGTGTGAAGTTTTGGGGGTAAATTAGGCTTTCTTTTTTTATACAATTATGCTATCATATAGGTGTAAGTAACCTATACAAATAAGCGTATTTTTATGCGTTTTTACTGTTGAAATATGGCTAAAAAAGAAGAAAAATCTAAACCCAAACCCCAAGCATATGGCGCGAGCCAGATTTCTGTTTTAGAGGGCCTAGAGCCAGTGCGCAAGCGGCCTGGCATGTACATCGGAAACACTGCCAAAGAAGGATTGCACCATCTTGTTTGGGAAGTAGTTGATAACTCCATTGACGAAGCAATGGCTGGATTTGCTAATGAAATTACTATCGCGCTTTTGCCAGATTCAGCCGTATCAGTAACAGATAATGGCCGTGGCATTCCAGTTGACAAGCATCCGACCGCAAAGGTATCGGCCTTAGAAGTTGTGCTTACTAAACTGCATGCTGGTGGAAAATTCGGAGAAGGCGGATACAAAGTTTCCGGCGGACTTCATGGAGTCGGAGTATCAGTAGTAAACGCTTTATCAGAATTCACGCGCGCCGAGGTTAAGCGCGAAGGCAAGCTTTGGATGCAGGAATACAAGCGTGGAAAGCCAGTAAAAAAAGTTGCCTCAATCGGAAGCGCGCGAGGAACTGGAACTACAATCATCTTCAAGCCAGATGATACGATTTTCACGACCATGGAATTTGACTGGGACTATATTCTTGATCATCTGCGACAGCAAGCTTATTTAACAAAAGGCGTGAAAATTTCCATTACAGATGAACGCGCTGATGACTCAAAATCATATTCATTCTATTTTGAAGGAGGAATCGCGTCCTATGTCAAACATATCAACCGAAATCATGAACCAAAACATGAAAGCGTATTTTACATTGAAAAAGAAATTGACAATATCAATGTGGAAGTCGCGCTCCAGTATATTGAAGATTACAAAGAAAACGTGTTTAGCTTTGCGAACAACATCCACACTATTGAAGGTGGATCTCATCTTGTTGGATTTAGAACCGCTCTAACGCGCACTTTGAACGCGTATGCAAAGAATAAAGGCATCCTCAAAGACAAAGATGACACTTTGCAAGGCGAGGATACGCGCGAGGGCTTAACCGCGATTGTGAGCGTGAAAGTGCCAGAGCCCCAGTTTGAAGGCCAAACCAAGGCCAAATTGGGAAATGATGAAGTGCGGCCTGCTGTTGATACTGTGTTTTCAGACGCTTTAGCTGTTTGGATGGAAGAGCATCCGCGCGAAGCAGAAGCAATTATCGGCAAAGCATTGCTCGCGGCTCAGGCGCGCAAGGCCGCGCGCGCTGCGCGCGACACTGTTTTGCGTAAAGGCGCTTTAGAGGGCTTTGCTTTACCTGGGAAGCTTGCTGACTGCTCGTCCAAAGATCCTTCTGAGTGTGAATTATATATAGTTGAGGGAGATTCGGCCGGAGGCAGTGCCAAACAAGGCCGTGACCGCAGGTTTCAAGCTATCTTGCCTTTGCGTGGAAAGATTCTTAACGTGGAAAGAGCGCGCATTGACAAGATGCTCGCGAATAATGAAATAAAATCTTTAGTCATTGCAATGGGCACGAACATCGGCGAAATGCTTAATATGGATGATCTGCGCTATGGCAGAATCATAATTATGACTGACGCGGACGTGGATGGCGCGCATATCCGAACTTTATTGCTCACCTTGTTTTTCCGCTATTTCCCGGAAGTTATTTATCAAGGACATCTTTTTATTGCCCAGCCACCGCTGTATCAGGTAAGCAAAGGCAAACAATCTCATTACGCGTACAGTGATGAAGAATTGGAAAAATTTAAAAAACAGATGGGAGGAGTATCTATTAAAGACAAACAGGAAGAACAATCGCAGTCCGCAAATTTGAAGGATCAGGATGGTCTTGATCAAGATGTTGATTCTAAGGAAGAAGTAATCACCACTCAGGCAAGCGGGCATATCAATATCCAGCGATACAAAGGTCTTGGCGAAATGAACCCGTCCCAATTATGGGAAACTACCATGGATCCAGCAACCCGCATTATGAAGCAAGTGACTGCTGAGGACGCGGAAAAGGCGAATGAGATTTTTGATATTCTCATGGGCACTGAAGTTCCTGCCCGCAAAAAGTTCATCCAAACCCATGCCAAAGATGTGCGGAATTTGGATATTTAATCTCCTTTTTGTCAACTTGCATTATTTTTAATTTTATGTATAATACAATTAGTTATCAACAAGTGCCCGGAAAGGGCATTTTTAGATAGATTTTTCGCGGAATCCGCGAAAAATCAGAATCTATGAACAAAATCATCAAATATCTTAGAGAAGCGCGCCAAGAATTAGCAAAAGTCACTTGGCCAACCAAACAGCAAACCATTAATTCAACAATACTTGTTATTATAGTATCAGTTGCAATTGCGCTATTTTTAGGGGGCGCTGATTTTGGTCTGAATAAGCTTTTAGAATGGCTTTTGGAGAATTTTTAATATGCCAAAGCAGACATTAAACTTAGGCCGAAGATGGTATGTATTGCATACCTACTCAGGATACGAAGAAAACGTGGCCCGCAACTTAAAGCAAAGAATTGAATCCTTGGACATGGGGGATAAGATTTTTGATGTGATGGTTCCGACCGAGACCAAGATTAAAATCAAGAACGGCAAGCGCACCACAATCACGGAAAAGATTTATCCTGGATATGTTATGGTTGAAATGGTTGTAACAGATGATTCTTGGTATGTTGTGCGAAACACTCCTAATGTAACAGGATTCATTGGCACCGGAAATACACCAACCCCCATTTCAGAAGAAGATGTCAAGGGCTTACAGAAGCGCATGGGCATTAAGGAGCCGGAATTCAAAGTTGACATTAGCGTTGATCAGCCAGTCAAGATTACAGATGGTCCGTTCAAGGAATTTGAAGGCAAGGTCGCGCATGTTGATTCATCACGTGGCAAAGTCAAAGTACTGGTCAACATGTTCGGCCGCGAAACCCCAGTTGAATTAGATTTCTTACAAGTTGAAAAAATATAATATGGCAAAAGAAATTAAAGCACAAGTTAAGTTGCAGATTCCAGCTGGCCAGGCAAACCCAGCGCCTCCAGTAGGAACAGCTCTCGGGCCCCATGGCGTTAATATGCAGGAATTCTGCTCTCAGTTTAACGATAAAACAAAAGAAATGCATGGCGATATTATCCCAGTGGTAATTACCATTTTCGCGGACCGCAGTTTTACGTTTATTCTTAAAACCCCTCCAGCAGCTGAATTATTGAAAAAGGCAACTGGATTAAAGAGTGGATCCGGAACCCCGAATACTAAGAAAGTCGGCAAAGTCACCAAGGATCAGATCCGCGCTATTGCTGAGCAGAAAATGCCGGATTTGAACGCGAATGATATTGATGCAGCTATGCGCATTATTGAGGGAACTGCTCGTCAAATGGGGCTTGAAGTAAAGTAATTTATTATTAAAATAAAAATATATGTCAGATAAAACAAAACTCATACGCACTATCTATCTATATCTTTTTTCTTTGGTAGGATTAGTGTTGGTGATTATCGCTGGTGTCAGATTCATTGACATGGGTCTTAAGGCATGGGTGTTCACTGAAGCGGATAATTACACTTATGAATATGTGCGCCAGCCAGTTATGATGGATGAAAAGGGCGTGGAAATTGAACAGATAACAGAAGCAGAAGCGCAAGTACAGAATGATAAGCGAATAACTCAGCAGCGCCAGAGGGACGCGGCAAGTGCTTCAGCTCAGTTGATTATTGGATTGCCCTTATATCTCTATCACTGGAGAATTGCGTCAAAAAAGAGAGAAGAAGCGTAATTATACCCGTC